>JBEKNX010000558.1:0-5155 GCA_049522375.1 Acidimicrobiales bacterium
GTGGTGGACGGCGGCGGCGCTCGTGTGCGAGATGGCGGCGCCTGGGCCGGCAGCCAGAGCCGCGGCTACGAGATCCTCCCAGTGCGAGCGCGGTGCGCCCCTCACCGCGTAGACCCCGCGACGGACGCGGCGCAGGTACCCGTGGCGAGCAGCCCAAGCGAGCTGGTGGTGCTCGATACCGAGTTGGACCGCCTGGGCGGCCGAGAACAAGCCCCGCTGGTTTTCTGCGATCCGCCGCAATGCCGTGCGTGCCTCTAGGTCCATCCCTGACAGCCAAGCCCTTCGCTGGGACCAAATAGGCCGGGCCAGGGGCCCCGCACGGCCGAAAAAGTACCGCTCCGCTTGCCGGGTGGAGAGGAGTGGTTTATAGTGGAGCGAAGTGGAGGCTCGGGGAGGGACCCCGGCCTCAGTTAGAGCGGATGGGGCCGGCAGGTGGAGCGCTTCTATGGGAGCTTCGAGTACTCACTTGACGCCAAAGGCCGCCTCATCCTTCCAGCCCGTTTACGGTCCCAGTTTGACACCAAGCGGGCGCTGGTGAGCTGCTATGTGGACAAGTGCCTAGCCGTGTGGACGCACGAGAAGTTCGAAGAGCACCTGGCCCGGGCCGAAGCTATGGAGGCGCTGGGAGCTGAGGGCCGCAACCTGGCCCGCCTCCTGAGCGCAATGTCGGCCGATGTCGAGATCGACGGTCAGTGGCGCCTGACCATACCGGCCACCTTGCGCGAGTACGCCGGCCTGGAGCCGGACCAACCCGTGATGGTGGCCGGTGCGTTCAACCGCGTCGAGCTCTGGAAGGTGAGCCTGTGGCGGGAGCGCATGGCGCCCAGTCTCGAAAGCCTGGCCGACGGGACCAGCGCTCTTTTCTCCAACCAATCTCTGCCCGCCGGGCAACCGGCGCTGGCCGGGACCGTAGGCGCCCCATGAGCATCGCCAGCCCGCTCCGGGCTTATAGGCAGCCCCTTGACCGGCAGGACGGGAGTCCCCTTCTCCACCCGCCCAGTCCTTTGTACCCGGGGAGAAAACCCGGGACTACGCCGGCCGAGGGGCTGCTTGTGAGCCCGGGACCTCATCCCGTGCCTGTAGCCGGGGTGCCTGTAGCCGGGGTGCCTGTCGCCGGGGTGCCTGTAGCCGGGGTGCCTGTCGCCGGGGTGCCTGTCGCCGGGGTGCCTGTAGCCGGGGTGCTGGTAACGGGGGGCGCGGAGCCCGGTCTCACCCGCGCCGGTCCGATCGAGGGCGGAGACCGGTTCCAGCACCGGCCTGTCATGCTGGACGAGGTCGTCGACTTGTTCGGGCCCGCTCCTGCCGGCTGGGCCCTCGACGCCACCGTGGGCGCCGCCGGCCACGCTCGGGCGCTCCTGGAGACCTACCCCCATCTGCGGGTGCTGGGCCTGGACAGAGACGCCGACGCGGTGGCGGCGGCTTCGTCCGCCCTCGCCCCTTTCGGGGACCGGGCACGAGTGGTCCACCAGCGCTTTGACCGCCTCGACGTGGTCCTGGACGAGCTCGGCATCCCATCGCTCTCAGGGGCTTTGTTCGACCTGGGCGTCAGCTCCCCCCAGCTCGACCGGCCCGAACGTGGTTTCAGCTACCGCTACGACGCCCCCCTGGACATGCGCATGGACCGGTCGGAGGGCGGCACTGCCGCCCAGTTCCTCGACCGGAGCAGCGAGGAGGAGCTGGCCCGCTTGTTCGCCCTGCACGGCGAGACGCGCTTCGCCCGGCGTATCGCCGCGGCGATCGTTGCCGCCCGGCCGGTACTTACCACGTGGGCTCTGGCGGATGTCGTGAGCTCGGCCGTCCCTGCCGCCGTGCGCCGGCGGGGCCATCCGGCCAAGCGGGTGTTCCAGGCTCTGCGAGCCGCCGTGAACGCCGAGCTCGAGGTACTCCCCGTCGCTATAGATGCCGCCATCGGGCGGCTCTCGCCCGCCGGTCGCATCGTCGTGGTCTCCTACCACTCGGGCGAAGACCGGGCCACCAAGGAGAGGTTGGCCGAAGCCGCCTCGGGCGGTTGCACCTGCCCTCCCGGGTTGCCCTGCGTGTGCGGCGCCGAGCCGCGGGTGCGCCTGCTCAACCGGGGTGCCCGCAAGCCGTCAGCCGCCGAGGTGGCGGCCAACCCCCGGTCGGAGAGCGCCCGTCTTCGCGCCGCCGAAGCCCTTCCCGGCACGACCGGAGCCTTTCCGGGCAAGACCGGAGGCCATGCGGAGAGGGCCCGGGGCCTTCGGCAGGAGAAAGGTAGGCCGATGTGAGCCCAGCCGAGGCGGAACGCGAACGCCGCCTTTTGCGGGCCGCAGAAGGCGCCGTCCACGACGCCGAACCGGCGCGCCCAGAGCCTGAGCAAAGCCAGCGTCACCTGCGTGGGCCTGGTGGCGCTGCACGTCCTGATCGCCGAGAACCAGTTCCGGCTCGACCACCTGGAACAGCAGGCGGTCGTCCAGCAAGAGCGTTACGAGAAGTTGCGGCTCCAGGTGGCAGAGCTGGAAGCCCCGGCTCGCATCGTTTCGGTGGCCGAAGGCCCCCTGGGCATGCGTCAACCGGGGTCGGTGACCTACCTACCGGCCACCTCTGCGCCCGTGGCCGCGGGCAGCGCCACCGGTTCTGAGGTTCCCAGCACCGTTCTTACGCCGGCCAGGCCGGGAGACGACACCGAGGCCAGCCCCGCTGACCCCGCTCCCTGGGCCGCTCCGGGCGGGACCGTCACCGCGCCGGAGGGCGATGCCGACTGGCCGGTGATAAAGCAGTACCTGAGTGGTAGCCCGTGACCTCCAGTCCGAAAGGCGGACAGGGGCGGTCGGGGCCAGCGTCCGGGGCCCGGGGCGCTGGCGCCGACGCGCGCCGCACCAGAACGGGTCACCGTTCGTCGCGGCGCAAGATCAGCACTGGCGGCGACGGCGGCGGCCGTAGCCGCTCCCGGCACCTGCTGGCCATGCTCGTCATGGTCGCCTGCCTGGGCGGGATTCTGGCTCGGCTGCTGCTCGTCCAGGGCGTGGACGCGGCCACGTACCAGGCCGACGGGCGTTCCGAGTACGTCCATGAGGTCTCGTTCCTGGGGGAGCGGGGGGCGATCCTTGACCGGGATGGCGACGAGCTCGCCATGTCGGTGCCCATGACCACGGTCTATGCCGACCCTTATCAGGTGAGCGACCCCCTGGACGAGGCAGAGGCTCTGGCCCCCGTGCTCGGCACCACGGTCTCGGCCCTGCAGGAGGAGCTGAGCGAGGCCAGCGGGTTCGTCTACCTGGCCCGGACGGTACCCGACGCCACCGCCGCCAAGGTCGAGAAGTTGATAAACGGGGGCGGCATGGCCGGCATTTACACGATGCAGGAGCCCAAGCGCTTCGACCCGGCCGGGCAGCTGGCCGGCCCTCTCATCGGTGCGGTGGGGACAGACGGGCAAGGCCTTTCCGGCCTCGAGTACAAGTACAACGCCTTGCTGGAAGGCAAACCCGGCCGGCTCGTGGAGGACATGGACCCCGCGGGGGGTCTGATACCGGGCGGCCTTCAGGAGTACCAGGCCCCGGTCCGCGGCGACGACCTCGTCCTTTCCATCGACCAACCCCTTCAGTACGACACCGAGGAGGCTTTGGCCCGGGCCATCGTGGCCGCCCAGGCGCAAAGCGGGATGGCTGTGATCATGGACTCCCGCACCGGCGAGCTGCTGGCCGTGGCCCAGCTGACGATGCCGACGCGCAGTGACCCGGTCACGATGGACGAGCCGCCGGCGTTGCCCGTGTGGTTCGTGCCCCCCGAGGTGAGCACTACGGGCCCGGGCCCGGCCCACGCCGAGAAACAGGTGGCCGCCTCGCAGCCGGTCGAAGCGCCGAGCGCATCGGTGTTGACCGACGTGTACGAGCCCGGCTCGGTCGAAAAACTCGTCACCATTTCGGCGGCGCTGGCCACGGGCGCCATCGTTCCCACTGAGTATTTCTCGGTCCCCAACACTTATGAGGTGGACGGCAGTATTTTCAGCGACGCCTGGGATCATCCGACCCTGGAATGGACTCCCTCGGACATCCTGGCTCACTCGTCTGACATCGGGTCCATCGAAATTGCCCAGCGGCTGGGCATGACCAACTTGCTCCCGTATATCCACGCCTTTGGCATAGGACAAAGGACCGATGTGGATTTCCCGGGCGAGTCGGCCGGCCTCGTGCCCGGGCCCTCGCAGTGGTCCGGTACGACCATAGCGACCG
Source organism: Acidimicrobiales bacterium (assembly GCA_049522375.1). Taxonomy (GTDB): domain Bacteria; phylum Actinomycetota; class Acidimicrobiia; order Acidimicrobiales; family Palsa-688; genus Fen-671. Next base: position 4,191 of record JBEKNX010000558.1, read on the forward strand.
TTCCCATCGGCCAAGGCCTGGCCGTTACCGCCGTGCAGATGCTGGCCGCTTACAACGCGATCGCCGAGGACGGTACCTATATCCCACCCAAACTAGTGGACGGGTACATCGACGCCGGTGGTAACGAACATCTCTTTCCTTCGGCCGCCACACACCGGGTTGTCAGCTCGCTGGTGGCCAGGGAAATGACTTCCATGCTCGAGGGGGTCGTACGGGTCGGGACAGGTGCGGCCGCCAGTCTCGAGCCTTACACCGTCGCCGGTAAGACCGGCACGGCTCTGGTCCCCTCGCCCCAGGGTGGTTATATAGCCAACGATTTCGTTTCCAGTTTCGTCGGTTTTGTGCCCGCCGAGGACCCGGCCATAACGGCCATGGTGGTGGTCGAAGGCACCCATCAGTACGGGGCCGAGGCATCGGCTCCCGTTTTCGCCATGATCGCCCGCGACGCCCTCCAGTACCTCGGGGTCCCACCCCACAAACCGCTGCCGCCTATGCTCGGAGTCCCGCAGGCCACCGTCTACGGGGGAGAGGGCGAGGCCGCCGGACCGGCACTGCCCGGCCTGTCGGGTGCGCCCAACGTCCTGGTGAACTCCGGCCCGGCGCCGCCCAGCTCCGGCGCGAAGACGACCACGACCACCACCTCGGTGCCTGCCACCAGCACCACGACCACGACGGCAGCGCCCGCCGCCAGCACGGCGACGGCCAGCGTTACGACGTCACCGGTGGCCAGCGCCACGACCGCCAGCACCACGACCGCCAGCACCACGACCGCCAGCACCACCTCGGCCCCCGCCGCTACGACCACGGCACCGTCGGCGGCCGGCACGACCACCTCGGCCCCCGCCGCTACGACCACGGCACCGTCGGCGACCACCACGACTGCCCTGGCCGCGGTCACGACCACCTCGGTTCCTGTGGCGGCGACCACGGCCCCTTCCGCGGCAACCACCACGTCGGCCCCGCCG
>JBEKNX010000559.1:0-2881 GCA_049522375.1 Acidimicrobiales bacterium
GGGCCGGGGCCGTTCCCGCCGAGCCGAAGCCCACAACGGAGGTGGCGCCCAATGTCGGTACTGGGCGCAGCTCGACCTCAGAGAAGGCCCCGCTGCGCAGCACCGGCATGAGCCACGGCGCTCCTTCGACGACGTAGGCGAGCTGCCCCCCCACCGAGCTCAACCGGACCCGTACCCCCCGCGACCACCGAGGGGCGAGCCGGGCCGCCCGGCACCCGGCCAGGGCGGCAGCAAAGCGGAGGATCTCTTCGACGTTGGGGTCAAAGCTCTCGGTGGGCACCAGCACCAGGCCCCGGCGCCCGGCAAGCGCCCGGCGCCCCACCCGGGCGCCCCACGCCCACAGGCCAGTGACGGCGGCCAAGGACAAAACGACTGCTACAACTATGAAAAGGCGGTGCAGCCCCAACCACACCCCCACCTCGTGGGCGAGACGCTCCGCCGCCCTTTTCGTACCTTGGAACGGTTCGGCGACGCCAGGCGAGGTCACTGCTCGAACCGGGACGGTCGTGCCCACTAGACGGTGCCAACTAGACGGTGCCAACTAGACCGTGCTCGCTGGCTGGCCGACCAAGGCCAGGGGCCTGGTCGCGCCGAAGTAGCCGCTCGGCCACCAGGCCTGGACCTGGACAACGGTCCCGGTGTGGGGGGCGTCGACCACCTCGCCGTCGCCGACGTAGATCGCCACGTGCTCGATCGTCGACGGGTCCGCCGGGTCGGTGGCCCAGAACAACAGGTCGCCCGGCTCGAGGCCCGCGGTACCCGTCCCCGGCACTTGGGCGGCATCGGTCTCGGCCCACTGGGCGGCGGCGTTGTGCTCCAGGGGGATACCCACTTGGGCGTAGGCCACCATCACCAGCCCCGAACAATCCCAGCTGTCCGGGCCGGCCCCGCCCCACTGGTACGGCTTGCCGAGCTGCGCGGTCAAAAAGGCCCACAGCGGGGCCAGGTCACCGCTTGCCGCCGGCAGCGCCGCGCCTCCGGCACCCGGGCCGCCCACCAGCGCCGTCGTCCCCACCAGCACCGAGCTCGCTGACTGCCACGACGCGGCGTCGGCGGAGTACTCGACCACCAACGAAACGATCGACGCCCCATAACCCGGACATTGGCCGCCGTCGGGGGTGGTGCACCACGGTGAGACCTGCAGCGCCGCGCCGGCGGCGTCTATGTCGCCGGCGTCGAGGGCGGCGATGACTCCGGAGTAGGCCGTGCCCCCGGTGATGGTGGCCACGTCCGCGGCCAGGCCGACGCTGAGGCTCGGGTACATCTGCACCCCGTCGGGGTTGCCGGGGAGCCCGACCGAGCCGGGTTCGGCCAATGTCGAGTCGAGGGGGTTGTTGTGCGAAGCACTCGACCCCTCCGAAGCTTCCCAGGCGACCACGAACGCCACCGCCGGGCCGTTGTCGGCCCCGATGTCGTCGGCGAAGGCCTCGGCAAACTCCAACGCCGTGCTACCACCAAGCGAACTGAGCCCGGCCGCCGACGCGCTCGGGCCGGCGCCGCTGAAGGCGGCAAGGACGACGACCACGGGGAGGCAGATGAGCAGGGCGAGCACCACCGCCGCCACTGCGGCCCAGCCCTTGGTGCTCACCCTTGCACCACCTGGTCGACCCGCCAAGCCGCAGCGCTGCGCTCCACCCACTCCGCGAGGAAAACGAGGCGCTCCGCCCGACCTTGACCAGGGGCGCTGACGGTGACAGAGGCGACCACGCTCTCGCCCGCTCCCCCGGCGGCCACGTCCGCGGGGCTGACAGCGCGCACGACGGCGGTGTCGGTCTCGCCGGGCTGGCGTACGGCGGCGTCGGGGCCCAGGTCGGGGTTCAGGGGCAGGCTGGCGTCAAGCCGGCTGGTGGCCCAGGGCCGGCAGGCGGCGCGCACCGTCGCCGGGGTGTCGCCCGGGGCCCAGCTGAGCAGCGAAACGGTGAACCCCGCTGCCGCCGCTGCAGCCTGGCGGGCGGCGCTGCCTCCAAGGACCGCCGTGGTGCTCGGCGTTGCCGTCGTTGTGGGCCATGCGATCGTCGGCCCTGTGCTGCTGGCCGGGCCTCGTCTCGCCGCCGCCAGCAGATTGTTCGGCCCTGCAGATGTTGGTGGGATGCCCCCGGCGCCTCCACCGCCCGCCCGTGGGCGCGTCGGAACGGTGGGTACCGTCGGGCGCGCCACACCCGGCGGCCACGTCACGACCGGCACCGAGCCGGCCCGGGGGCCCGACGCGGCCTTGGGGCCCTGGTCCCGGTAGGAGGACTGGCCGGCGCCCGAGAACGTCAGGTGGGCGCCATAGGTGACGCTCATCGCCACCCCTGCCGCCAACAGTGCGAGAACGCCGGTCCTCATTTGGCCCGCCTAGTAGTCATCATCGTCGGCAGGGGAAGCCGATGGGGCGCCGCCAGGCCCCGGGCCGGGAGGGCCAGGAGCGCGCCGGGGGCGCCGAGGAGCGCTCAGGCTTGTGCCCGAAGAAGGCGAGCTCGCGGCGGCGGACAGGGCCAGGCGCAGTGGGCCAGAGCGTTGTTCGGCGTCCCGGCGGGCGGCGCTGGCCTGTCGGGCTTGGCGCGCCACCGCCGCCGCTTTGGCGGTCACCCGGGCGGCCTTGGCCGCGACCGTCGTCGCCGTCGACGCCCCCCCGGTCGCCACCCCGACCGCGGCGCCGACGGCCACCTCGGCCGCTTTTTTGCCCGCCACGTGGGCGACCACTTTGAGCGCCCCGTGCGCTTTGGTCGCCCCGGCGCCAGAAGGGACATCCGTCGCTGGGGTAGCACTCGGCCGAGCAGCGCTTCGCTTCGCGCCCTTTGGCGCCGCTCGACCAGGTTGAGGCCCGCCGTTCGATGCCGCACTAGGCGCCGGGCCGCCTCCAGGAGGCCCCGGTGAGCCCGCGGGCGGAGCGGGTGGC
>JBEKNX010000560.1:0-2879 GCA_049522375.1 Acidimicrobiales bacterium
TGGGCGAGCGGTGGTTGACCCCGCCCGGGATCCAGGTGAGGGAGGTCACCAGCGTGAGCCGCTCCATCGTGTTCACGGCCTCGACCGAGCCCGAGACGGTCGAGGCCTGGCGCTGGTCCCCGGACGGGAGCGGTCTCCGACAACTGACGTCCGCGGGGGGCGTCTCCAGCGCCTGCGGTGACGGGCCGGTCCGGGTCGTGACTTCCCGGAGCATGGCCTGGACCGGGCTACGCGCCGAAGTGCACGTGGAAGGATCGCCGCCGCGGCCCCTGATCAGCGTGGCGGAGACGCCCCTAGTCCACCCGGTGGTCCGTTTCCTGCGGGTCGGTGAGCGCCGGCTCAGCGTGGGCGTCGTGTTGCCGACGGGCCACACCGCCAAAGGTGGCAGTGCCAAAGGTGGCAGTAGCGGCAAACTGCCCGTCCTGATGGCTCCGTACGGGGGCCCGGGGCACCAGATGGTGATGGCGGCGAGCTCGTTATGGCTCGAGGCGCAGTGGTTCGCCGACCAGGGTTTCGCCGTTGTGGTGGCCGACGGCCGGGGGACGCCGGGGCGAGGGCCGGCCTTCGAGCGCGAAGTGCACCTGGACCTGGCCGGGCCCGTCCTCGAGGACCAGGTCGACGCCCTCTATGGTGCTGCCCGTCAGGTCGAGGACCTCGACTTGTCGCGGGTGGGCATAAAGGGCTGGTCCTTCGGGGGGTACCTGGCGGCGCTCGCGGTGCTGGCCCGGCCCGACGTGTTCCACGCCGCCGTCGCCGGCGCCCCGGTAACGGACTGGGGCCTCTATGACACCTACTACACCGAGCGCTTCCTGGGGCACCCCGGCGTCGAGCCAGGGGCTTACCGGCGCTCGTCGCTCCTGCCCCTGGCGCCCGGTCTTCGACGTCCCCTGCTGCTCATACACGGTCTGGCCGACGACAACGTGTTCGCCGCCCACACCCTGGCCCTTTCTAGTGCGCTGCTAGGCGCTGGCTGCCCTCACGCCGTGCTCCCCCTTCCCGGGATAACCCACGTGGCGGGCAGGGACGATGTGGCCGAGAAGCTCCTATTGGCCCAGGTCGACTTCCTCCGGCGGGCTTTGAGCGAGCCCCCCGGTCCGTAGTCGCCCGGCCCCTAGCCACCCGGGCGTTGCCCAGGGCCGGGCGGCCGGGCCTCCGAAGAACGGTTTGTGCTAACTCCCAGGGGCCGCTATCGTTAGCACTCGTCAGGTGAGAGTGCTAACCGGAGACCCGGTTGAGACCTATGCCAACGGAGGCGACGACATCATGACCTTGCAGCCACTCGACGATCGAATCGTTGTCCGCCCCAATGAGGCGGAAGAGAAGACGGCGTCGGGCCTCGTCATTCCCGACACCGCCAAAGAGAAGCCCCAACAGGGCGAGGTACTAGGCGTCGGCCCCGGCCGCCGTGCCGACAGCAGCGGCGAGCTCATCCCCCTCGATATCAAGGTGGGCGACACCGTCCTTTACTCCAAGTACGGCGGCACCGAGGTCACGGTCGACGGTGAGGACCTCCTCGTGCTGAGCAGCCGCGATGTATTGGCCAAGGTGAAGAAGTAGTGGCCAAGGAGCTGCATTTCGACGAGAGGGCCCGCAGGGGCCTGGAGACGGGCGTCAACAAGCTGGCCGACACGGTCAAGGTGACCCTTGGGCCCAAAGGGCGCAATGTGGTGATCGGCAAGCGCTGGGGTGCGCCCACGATCACCAACGACGGGGTGACCATCGCCAAGGAGATCGAGCTGGAGGACCACTTCGAGAACATGGGCGCCCAGCTCGTGAAGGAAGTGGCCACCAAGACCAATGATGTCGCCGGCGACGGCACCACCACCGCCACCGTGCTGGCCCAGGCGCTGGTACGCGAAGGCTTGCGCAACGTGGCCGCCGGGGCCAACCCCATCGCCCTCAAGCGGGGCATCGAGCAGGCGGTAGCGGCGGCGGTGAAGTCCATCAAAGCGCTGGCCAAGGAAGTCGACGACAAGGCCGAGATAGCCCAGGTGGCTTCGATCTCGGCCGCCGACCCCTCGATCGGCGAGGTCATCTCCGACGCCATCGACAAGGTGGGCAAAGAGGGCGTCGTCACCGTGGAGGAGTCCAACACCTTCGGTGTCGAGCTCGAGTTCACCGAGGGCATGCAGTTCGACAAGGGCTACATTTCGGCTTACTTCGTCACCGACCAGGACCGCCAGGAAGCCGTTCTGGAAGACGCCTACGTACTGGTCGCCAATCAGAAGATCAGCTCGGCGCATGACCTCATCGCCATCCTCGAGCGCGTGATGCAGGCGGGCAAGCCGCTGCTGTTGATCGCCGAAGACGTCGACGGTGAAGCCCTGGCCACATTGATCGTCAATAAGCTCCGGGGCACGTTCTCGAGCGTGGCGGTCAAGGCGCCAGGCTTCGGCGACCGCCGCAAGGCCATGCTCGCCGACATCGCCGTCCTGACCGGTGGCCAGGTCGTGTCCGAAGAGCTGGGCCTCAAGCTGGAGAACACCGAACTTTCGCTGCTCGGGCGGGCTCGCAAGATCGTGGTCGACAAAGACTCGACGACCATCGTCGAGGGGGCGGGCTCCAAGGCCGACGTCAAGGGCCGCATCGCTCAGATCAAGCGGGAGATCGAAGACACCGACTCCGACTGGGACCGGGAGAAGCTGCAGGAGCGCCTGGCCAAGCTGGCCGGGGGCGTGGCCGTCATCCGGGTCGGGGCCGCGACCGAGGTCGAGCTCAAAGAGAAGAAGCACCGCATCGAAGACGCCGTTTCGGCCACCAAGGCCGCCATCGAAGAGGGCGTCGTGCCCGGCGGTGGGGTGGCCCTGCTGCGTAGCCGGGGCGCGGTGGACGCGCTGGCCAAGACCCTGAGCGGCGACGAGGCGACCGGTGCCGCCATC
>JBEKNX010000561.1:0-2875 GCA_049522375.1 Acidimicrobiales bacterium
ATGGGCGAAGTGTCGAGTGACAGCGCCGCCGTCCAAGCCGTGGGGAAGTAGCGCGCCAGCATGGACAGGGCGTAGAGCACGACCCACCAGGTCATTAGGGCGCTGGGTGGTGGAACCCCTTGCTGCAGTTCTGGGCGTAGCCAGCGCCGCTCGAGCCATCGGTACTCGGGGGCTATGGCATCGAGCAGCGCCTGGTAGTCGGAGACAGGCGCCTTGGAGTCCGGGGGCACGCTCAGGCGCAACTCGAACCCAACTCCCGCCGGAGTGGTGAACTCCAACCGCCCTGGCAGGTTGTCTGCGCCGGCGATGGGGAGGTGAGCGCCCCGGCCCCGGATCGTCGGATAAAGCTCTTCGAGCCGGCCAACGTCCTTAGGGCCCTGGACGACGTCGCTCAATACCGCAACCCGCGCCCAACCCTTGAGGAACAGGCTGGCGTCCATGACCGAGGACATGCCCCGGCGCGGCACCAGGTCCATCAGCGGGTAGACACCCGCCGTGGCAGGCCATCGGTCGTCACCCCAGGAGTCGGCTAGCTCCGGCAGCGAGGCCAGGAGAGCGCCCAGTGTTACGGCCCCGAGGTCCTGAAGGACTGGTGACCCCGTCGCCATGGCGACCCGCTGGAAGTGCCCAATGCTGGCGGCCTTGGGCTTGATGGTGACAGTGAGCAGGTCAAGGCCGACGGAGCCACGGTTGACGGTCAAGCCGTGGCCCTCGGCCTTGGCAAAGACCTCCGCGTCGTCTTGTTCCCTAACTGCCAGGACTGCTCGACCAGCCTGGTTCAACGCGTAATAGACGAGTAAGGGGCTCGACGCCGGGCCGGTGCCCGCCGCTGCTCTCATCAGCTCCTCGAACTGCTGCATAGCAGCTCGGAAGAGGTCGGCGCGCCGGCCTCCGTCGTCGGCCAGGCCCGGCGGCTTCCAGCGCGACATCCGCAGGAAGTGCCACAGCATCTCGACAGGCAAAGGGGCCTCCCTCTTGGCAGCGGCGTTCGGAACTGGCAGCGGCGTTCGGACCACTGAGGCTTGGGACACCAGGCGACCATGAGCTTAATGGGGCAGCGGCCGCCCGCCCGTTGACAAGCGCGACCTCGGCGATCTCGTGGCTATCGGCACAAGAACTGGCAGTGACCGGGAACCGCGCAAGAACACCTGTGCGACGGCAAGACGATCTGTACGCATGTTCTGAGCAAGACCAAGCCGGCAATGGACGTGGCGATCGGGCCGGGCGGCATTGGCCCGCGCACCTTCTCAAGGGGGTGAAGCCGAGCCCAACCTGAGACGGCGAAGGTCTTATCGACGTCCCCGTCGGCCAGTAAGCGACCAATGACCTCGTCTGGGCCGTCGGTGCCGCCGAGCAAGAGGCGCCCGGCCGGGGTCGCCGTCATCGTGTCGATCTCCGCAAACGGGGACGAGGTCGTAAGAGCCACCGTCGCCGTACCGTTCGTGCCAAAGCCAGTGACGGGCTTGCAACCCGCTGTGAGCGCGTGCAGCACAGTGATAAGCGCATGGTCCGTGTTGTGCGAGCTACCGACGACGTCGATCCCGCCTGGCAACTCAGCGTCGAGAAGGCTGTCGAAAGGGTACTGAGGGTCGATGCCGGGCCCGCCGGCATCACACGACACAGCTACGCTGCCCGGGTCCATGGAGCCCAGGAGCCCCGGGCGCAAGATTGCGTTGAGGGGTCCCGCGCCGGCGGCAGCCAACACCGTGACCAAGAGGAAAACCCCAGCAACTTGCACGGTGCGAGCCCCCCAGCGAGGCCGAGTTGGGGCTCGGTTCTGGTCCATGTTCTTCAAGCGTCTACCTTCGAGATCACTCGCCACGAGCCGTCCTTGTAGCCGACGACAACGCTCCAGTTGTAGCCGGGGAAATCGGTGATGCTTAGCCCGAACCCCGGTAAGGCAGTTCCGGGGACGGTCACGACCGAGTACCACTGGCCCTCCCCGACGATGTTGCCTTTCTCCTGGTAGCCGGTCCACCTGGCCTACCCGGGCCCAGCGCAGGCCGGTCCAGCGCAACACGGTGATGGTCACCCACTCCGGGCTGTCGGTGTTCCCCTGCCCCGGCAGGGAGGCGGCGACCAACCATTGGGACCCGTCAGCCACCAACAGGCTGCTCACGGCCGCACCGGCCGGCAGTCCCAACCGGACCGGGGGCCAGGCCGCGCTCACTTGGGCGGCAACGCTCGGCCCCAGCTCGGCGCCGAGCCGGACGAGCAACGAAACGGGGATGTCATAGAGACGCAGGTCATACGCGAGGTCGGCACCGTCGTCGAGCTGCAGGTTGTGCCATTGGCCACCGATCTGCTCGAACAGGCCCATCACCGGGCCCGTGTAGGCGTCCCCCGTGCCTGCGGCCATAGCCCAGCCATCGGCACAGGCAACCCGCTTGAACGCCAGAAATGGGGATCCCCCGAAAGGGCCTATCTCCTCGAGTGCCGAGCTCAGGCTGGAAGGGCTGCAAGCGGGCTTGGGGCCAGGCGGGCTGACCGGGCGAAAATCTCCGTCGCTATAGGCCTCCCAGAGGAAGCTCTCGGGGCCGCTGGCGCACCCACAAGCATTGACCCTGGTCTCCACCAGGGACCCTTGCGTGAGGCCTTCGTCCACGAGGGTGTAGAGGCCGGCGCCGTAGTCGAAGGGGACGGCATGCCATGTCCCGCCGATGTCGGAGACGACCGAGGCGGGCTGCCAGTCCGCGCCCGACCCGGTGATAAGGAAATCGGGCTGTCGGGAGCCGGTAAGGGAAACGGCGGTTATCGACCCCGGGCCGTTCAGATCGGGGAGCTGCAACGGCGCCGAGCCGACTTTGGCCCAGGCCGAGCCGTCCCAGCGGTAGATGCTGGCCACGAAGCCGGCCCTTGGGCCCGTCGTCTGGCC
>JBEKNX010000562.1:0-2872 GCA_049522375.1 Acidimicrobiales bacterium
TCCGCTACAGCGTCATCGCCGAGGCGATAAACCCGCGCCTCAGCCCGGCCGAACGGGGCCGGATAGCCCGGGAGCTGGCCGGGCGGGCCTGGCTGACCCCCGAGGGCACCGAGCGTTCTTACTCACGCACCACGATCGACCGCTGGCTGCGGGCGTACGCCAAAGATGGCTTGGCCGGCCTGCGCCGGCTGCCCCGCACCGACAAGGGCAATCCCCGGCGCCAGGGCCATTGGCTGGCCGAGGCGGCCAAGCTGCGAAGAGCGGTGCCCGCCCGCTCGTCGGCCCAGATCGTCGACATCATCGCCAGGGCGCACGGGGTCTTTCTTTCCGAGCGCACCGTGCGCGAGCACCTGCGCCGGGCCGGCCTGTCCCGCCAGGCGCTGGCGGCAGCCCCGGCGCGTGCCTACGGCCGCTTCGAGGCCTCCCGCCCCAACGAGATCTGGATAGGCGACGTCCTGCACGGGCCCTTCGTGCCCTGGCCCCGCGTCCCGGGCTCCAAGAGGGCGAAGCTGTTCCTGCTCGTAGACGACTACAGCCGGCTGTTGGTGCACGGGCGCTGGGTCACCGAAGAGAACACCCGAGCCGGCCAGGACGTGCTGCGCTCGGCAATTTCACGGCGCGGGTTACCCGAGATCCTGTACGTCGACAACGGGGCTCCTTATAGTAATTACCAGTTGTCCCGGGCGTGCGCGGTGCTCGGTGTTGCCCTGGTCCACAGCCGGCCCTACCGCCCCCAAGGGAGGGGAAAACAGGAAAGACTGAACTCCTATGTACGCCAGAGCTTCATCGCGGAAATGGAGGACCGGGGCATCCCCAGTTTCGAGCAGCTGAACGACTTGTTCATGGCCTGGGCGGAGCAGCTCGCAAATGCCCGTGTGCATGCCGAGACGAAACAAGCCCCCGCCGAGCGGTTCTTTCAGAACTTCACGCCGACTTACCCACCAGCCGACAAGCTGGCCGAGGCGTTCCGCTGGTCGGTCACCCGCCGGGTCACCAAGACGGCCACCGTCAGCTTGCTGTCCAACCGCTACGAGGTCCCGGCCGAGCTCGTCGGCCGCCATATCGAGCTCCGCTTCGACCCCGAAGACCTCTCCCGGCTCGAGGTGTACTTGAACGGCGCCCCGGCCGGGGTGGCCACGCCCTTTTCCATCGGCCGCCACGTGCACCCGGCCGTGCCCCAAGCGGCACCGCAGCCGCCGCCAGAGGAGCCCGGGGTCGATTACCTGGGCCTGGTGGCCGCCGCCCACGCCGAGGCGCTCGGGGAGACTTCGATCTCCTATCGGAGCCTGCACCTGCCGGGCATGGAGGAGGCCCCGGGCGACGAGGCGGCAAGCTGATGGCCGGGGTCGACGTCTGGGCCGCCCATTTCGGCTTTGCCCGGACCCCTTTCACCAAGTCGGTCCCCGCCGACAAGCTCTTCGAACGAGCCGCCCACGCCGAAGCCGTCGCCCGGGTCAACTACTGCATCAACCAGTCCGCGCTCGGAGTGATCGTCGGCGACACCGGGGCCGGCAAGACCGTGGCCGTGCGTGCCGCCGTCGCGGGCCTGGACCGCACCAAGTTCACTGTCGTGTACCTGGCCAACCCCTCGGGCGGCTGCCGGGGCCTCTACGTCGCCATCGCCACCGCCTTGGGGGCGACGCCGCGTTTCCACAAGGCTGAGGCGATAAACCAGGCAGCCGCCCTGCTCGGTGCCGAAGAGCACGAACGCCACCGCCGGGTCATCCTGCTGATCGATGAAGCGCACCTGCTCTCGCCCGAACAGCTCGAAGAAGTCCGTCTCCTCTCGAACGCCGAGCTTGATTCAGCGTCTCCTTTCGCGGGGATCCTGCTCGGCCAGCCCACCCTGGCAGCGCGGCTGCGCCAGGGCGTGTTCGCCGCCCTGGACCAACGCATAAGCGTCCGTTTCAGCCTCGGCGGCATGGACCTCGCCGAGTCCGTCGGCTACCTCCGGCACCATTTGGCGCTCGCAGGCCGGACCGACCCTCTCATAGCTGACGATGCCGCCGCCCGGCTCCATCGCTACGCCAACGGGCTGCCCCGCGCCCTCAACAACGCCGCCACGGCCGCGTTGATGGCCGCCGCCGCTGAAGGCAAGGGCTTGGTCGACGACACCTGCGCGAAGAAGGCCATCGCCGAGCTCACCCGCACGTAGGCCGGACCGCCTATCTACAGCGCCGGTCGCGGGTGCTCCCCGAGGCCGGCGCTTCTTCGCGTCATCAGCCAGTCATGCCGAGATGCCACCGCCGAGTACTGCCGAACCGTTGTCAACTAAAGATGCCGGTAACAGCTGGGCACAGGCGGCAGAGACGGCCGACATGGTCTTGAGGATCCCCCGGACGTCGATAAGCCCGCGCATCACCGCCCTGACTGTCCTGGGGCTCGTCCGGGCCAGGCGGGGGGACCCCGGTCATCGGCCTCTGCTCGACGAGGCGTGGGACTTGGCCCAACCAACGGGTGAACTCAGTCGGCTTGGCCCCGTGGCTTCAGCCCGCGCCGAAGCCGCTTGGCTCGGGCGCGACCCTGATGGCGTCGCTTCGGCGACGGAGCCGGCCTTGGCGTTGGCGTTGAGATGCTCTCCGGCCCTAGCCGATGAGCTGGGCGTCTGGCGGCACCGTGCCAGCCTTGGGCTGCAAGAGCCGGTCGTAGCGACTTCGCTGCACGGTCTCCAGCTCGCCGGTTCCTGGGATGCTGCCCGGGCATCGTGGGTTGAGGCCGGTTGCCCCTACGAGGCCGCCCTCTGCCTGGCCGACGCCGACGACGAGGCGGGGCTGCGGCTGGCCTTGGAGGAGCTGCTGGTGCTCGAGGCCCGCCCGGCTGCGGCGATCGTGGCCCGACGACTGCGCGACCAAGGCGTGATGTCGGTGCCGCG
>JBEKNX010000563.1:0-2866 GCA_049522375.1 Acidimicrobiales bacterium
CCTGGCGGGGGGCTCGATGGCCTGCGCATCCTTGCCGCCTTGGAGTACGACACCAACCTAGAGCGGGCGTTGGACGGCGCTCGCTTTCGTCAAGCTCCTCGAAACCCTAAGCGCCCCGGGCGCGCTCGCCATCCTGACTCACATTATGCAGGAGTGGCAAGGGACTACATGGCTTTACGGGAGCAGGGCAGTTTGAGCCCGACAGCAGACCTGGCCAAGAGCCGCAACGTGAGCCGGAACACGGTGGCGGGCTGGGTGCGGGTGGCTCGCGATCGCGGATTTCTGCCGCCTGCCCGAGGGAACCGGCCGGGGTGAGGTCGCAACGCCTAATGGTGGCCTTAGACGGTCGTCGCTTTGTAGCGCTGGCATCCTTTGTCATAGGGGTGCAGATCTCCTGGAGTGACCTCACGCGGCGCGTGGGACGACGCCGATGGCGTAGCGTGACTCGTGGACGCGGCGTCTTTCCTGGGCCAAATGATAGGCCCAGTAACTGGGGAACTCCCCATTTGACCGCACCGCCCGTAGCTTGAGGACCGCCTCTGCGCCCTCCAGTCCCCATCTTGCGCCGGTGATGTCGAGCCGGTCTGCGACCAGGTGCCGGCACGCCCCTTCGATGATGCCCGTGGCGATAGGCCACCCTTTTCTCAATGCACTGGCGTAGTCGAGGTACTTGGCCTTGGACAGCAGGTAATCAGCGCAGGCGTCGGCGTTGGCCCGCGGGGAGGCCCCGAGGCCCAGGCAGGTCGCCTTGCGCCTGATGGCACCGGCCACGACCGAGGCCTTGGAGCGCAGCACCTCGGTCGCCTTCTCCTTGACCCAGTCCTCAGCAGCCGGGTCGCCCTCGTCGAAAAAGCTCCAGGCTGCTTTCCAGATGTACTCGAGCACGTGCACGAAGTCGCAGACAATGTTGACCTCCGCCCCGCGTCGTTTGGCCTCAGCCTTGATGAGCGATATCTGGTGGTTGGCGCCGTCCACCAGCGCCACCCAGGTCCGTCCGTGGGCAGGGTCACGACGTGTTGCCTCGTCGAAGGCCTTCGAGATCACCTGGGCCGCGTCCTCCACGATGCTTGCTGTGAGCCACTTCGCCTTGGCGACTGGGGCAGGTACCTCCTGGTCGCCCATGATGTCCTCGGGCCGGCGTGCCACGGGCGTGAGCTCGTACACGGCCCCCACCTCTGCCATGCGTTTGCGGTAGCGGCGCTCGCCTTTTGACAACCGGGCAGCGAGCTTTTTGGACGCCGCCGCTTTTGCGGTCGCCGGGCGGAGCGCGTCCGGCCGCATGACGATACCCTTGCCGTCGACAGAGATGACGACCACGTCGCCGTCTTTGGCCTCAGCCCGCTCGGCTTGCTCATAGAAAGCCTCGAAGTCGGCCGCCGCCCTCTTGGCCAGCTCTTCCACCTGGCGTTTCGCCACGTGCTGGCCGGTGCTGCGCTCTATGGCGGCCACGGCCTCGTCAAAAGAGCCCCGGGAGGCCTCCTCGGCGGCCCGGCGCCGTAGCCCATGTGAGTAGCGCTCCTCTGGCAGGTTGAGCACGCCGTCGGCCGGGTAGAGGTTGTCCTCACCCCGGAGTCGGTAGGCGAGGCGGCGCACGGCCACGTCGCCGAAGATGGTGGCCAAGGGCCGCTCGTGGCCCGCCTCGACCGCGCCATGGACGGCACCTTGGGCTCCCCTGACCCCGGCGAGGCGCTGCTCTCGGACCTCCCGGAGGACCAAGTGGTCTTGGAAGAGCTGGCGGACGACCTCGCGCATGTCGGCCGAGAGGCGCTCCTCCAGCTGGGCGTGGTCCATATCAGCGGCCTCCGCTCCGCCCAGGAAACCCACCACGGTCTCAAAGCATGCCCAGGACCGCCCGAACGCGCCCTCTACCGCTCCGTCGTCGTGGCCACCGGGCCCACCAGCTCCGCCAGGGCGGCATTGGCCTGGTCCTCCAGGCGCTTTTGCGCTGCCCGGTAACGGGCGACCGCGGCGCGCACCGGGCCCACCTGGTCCGCCCGCAAGGGCACGAACTTTGTCCGGCCTGCCTCGGAGTAGCTGAGCACGGTCGTCTCGTGCAGCGCCGACCCTCCTGCACAGCGGCAGGTCGGCTTGCCGCAGCGGCGCCGGTTGACCACTACTGAGCCCCTCAGGTAGCGGGGCGGCCGGGTGCTTGGCTGTTCCACTGTGGTCATACATTACCCTGTCCCTTCTGGTAGTTAGTCACTACCAGATATCCTCGCACAACCGGCCCCCCACCTAGTGGATCCCCAGGGCTGGCACCTGCTCCCCCTCACGGGCCCGCCGACAGCCACGGAACGTTCGGCGGCGGCGGTAGGTGACACGCGCCATGGACGGCTTCGCGCTGCCATGGTCCCCGAAGCGAGCGCCCCGCCAAGAAGGTTTCTGCTAAGCCGAACGGACGGTGCTTATGAGGTCACTCCAGAAGAGCCGCACCCCAATGATCGTGATGATCATGCCCTCCAGCGCTCTTGTCTTGCCGCTCTTCCTGGAGATGAACCTCGTCCATCTCCTGAACACCGCCTGGGCCGTGATCCTCCCATTTGGCTTCTTCCCGTTTGGGGTGTACCTCTCCTACATTTTCTTCTCGTCCGCCATGCCCAAGGAACTGCTGGCCGCAGCCCGTGTGGACGGGGCCAGCGAGTGGGACGTATTCTGCCGGATCGCTCTGCCGTTGGCGCGGCCCATTGTTGCCCTGGTCGGCTTCTTTGCCTTTGTCTCCAATTGGACTAACTTTTTTCTCCCCTTCGTGATGCTCTACGACGACAAGCAGTACCCGCTGCCAGTGGCGCTCGAGTACCTGTATTCCTCGGTACCGCGGCCAGAGCTCGCCATGGCGACGCTGGTGGCTGTCACGCCCGTGTTCATC
>JBEKNX010000564.1:0-2865 GCA_049522375.1 Acidimicrobiales bacterium
CGGCCGCCCCCGGGCCCACGCACCGGCTCAACGCCATCTCCTGTGTCCCCGGGTCGGTTTGCGTAGCCGTTGGTGATTACACCGAGGGGACAGTTGCTCAGACCCTGGTCGAGGAAGGCTGCGGCCTGGAGGGACCGGTGGCTGAGGGGCCCAGCACGGGCAGGCTTAGCGCCGACGCCACTTACACCGGGCCCGTCTGCCCACTGGACGTGGCGGTCAAGGTGCTCGAGCCTCTTCGGTCCGGCCTGGCCGTGCACAGCCAGCCGTACGCGCTGTACCCGGTGGACTTCGCCGCCAGTAAAGCAGGCACTGACGCGTACCGGTGCGAGTCAGGGTGCGTCGACGTGGTGGTGACCGTTACCAACCCGCGGACCCACAAGAAGGTCGAGGGGGCGGTGGTCAACGCCACGGTGAGCGAGCTCGTACTGACCGAGGCCCGTGGGCCCATTACCACGCTCACCCCAATAGTAGGAGGGGCCCAGTACCTGTGCGCTTCGGACATGCACGGGACCGCGGATGTTGGCTGCGGCCTCTTCCTGGCCGGCAAGTCCGACGAGCTCCTCCATACCAATAGCTCCGGCCAGGTGTACCTGCGGTACTGGGCACCCGGCGTGCTGAGCTCGGTCCATACCACCCTCAACGTCACCGCCCGGGTGACGTGCAGCGCCCACGCCTGCCCGTCCCGCCAGATGACGGGCGCCGCCAAGGCGAACCTAACGGTCAGCCCGGACCTCATCTACACCCACTCTGCCCCACTCAGCAAGGACCAGATCGAGGAGCTGGTGGCGTGGGCCGGCGGCGGGGGCGTGTTCAAGAAGTTCCTTACCTCTGCCATCCGGGCCAACACGGCGGCAAAGTACACGCTGAAGTGGCTCAAGGCGCAGGAGCTGGCGTCAGAGATACTGGTGGAGGGGCTGGAGAAAGTGGAGAAGGCCGAACCCGTGCTGCTCGCCATTGATGCCGCCAACATCCTCAGCGGCGTGGGGGAGCGCCAGCTGAACCTGGCGGAGTTCCTTTATGTCACCGACCTGGATGCCGTGGGGCTGGGGCGGGACCCCTTCGAGTCTTCGGTCCCCGCCCTCCCTGAGCTCACCTTCTCCAACAAGGTGGTCAACTTCGGCGTGGCCGTGCCGGGTGAAATAGGGGCAGCCGGGGCGTGGTGGGAGACAGCCAAGAAGCTGGCCAAGATGCAACAGAGCCCGTTCCTTATCTCCACCGGTGGCAAGTCGCACAAGATCGATATGTCTGATTGGGGGATCAAGCTCGACGTGTACGAGGTGTCCCACTGCGACCCGACGGCGGGCTACTGCGTGCCGGGGTACGTCCAGAACGGCATTCAGCCAACGCTGTACTTCGACGTCATCCTCACCTACAACGGGGAAGCCTACGAGGACTGGGACTTCACCGTGCCCTACGACGCCATCGCCTGGACTGAGACCCAGTGGAACCTGCGCAACGTCATTCACGACGCACGGTGACGGGCTGGTGCATCTTCCAGAAATAACCAAGGCGCACGAGTATTTCTGACTTCGGTCAGGCAATGGCGGCGTAGACGGTGACTGTGTGACAGCGGACAGCGGGCGAAGGCCAACGGCGGCCAGCGAACCCGGCAACTTCAGATGGGACCGCGAGGGCGAACCGGCGGCCCCCATTGGACGGCCGGCGGCGGGGGCGGTAGCAAACAGAGGCTATGGAAGGCTCGCGCCCAATCTATGGCCTAGCGGCAGCGATCAGACCCAGAACCCCCGGGCTACGACCGGCGAGCGTCCCCTACGAAGTCACTCCAGAAGAGCCGCACCCCAATGAATGTCCAGTTCTGAGCGCTGCCGGGGTCAAGCCGCTCTACCGTTGCATGGAAGTCGTCTCTGTTGAAGACGATAGGGAACTTGAAGGCCTGCTCGTCATCCTGAAGCCCTGGACCACTGGGACGGACTACGCGTTGTACCCACACGGTGAACATCTGGTCAAGGGCCGACCGCATACTTTGGACGGCCTTGCCAACAAGGATACGAAGATCATCGGAGGGTTCTTTGCGAAGCCGAAGTGTAAAGATGTGCTCGCGTTGTGCCGCATCCACGTCATGGGCAACAGTGAAGGCCTCATTTTTGACGTACCTCCCGGTGTCACCTTCAAAGGTGCGCAGGTATTCATCTGCCCGACCTAGCTCTTCTTTGGCACTCGCCAAGAGGTTGATGTATGCCACGGTGGTCCTTTCGCGCAATTAGTCGCTGGCCAAATAGGAGCACTGGGTGCTGGTGTCGGCACCCGAGCTAGACTCCCGGTCCGGAGCATGGCCGGCTGCCCAGACTTCACAACCGATCGACCCCCCATTATCCGAGCCGATGACCGTGACCACCACCTCGATGTCACTAGCAGGGAGGCGGCGAGTCCATGGCGTCCTCACCGAGCACCCAGAGATGTCGCCAATGTCCGAATTGGTGAGGTCGTATTGGTCGTCGGTTATGTCTAGCGAGATCTCTGAGACACAACCAGCCGATGATGTCACCGACAGCTTGATATACCCTCCTTTCCTTAATAGCGTGGGGAGCAGGCGCGTTCGCGCTCTGCGGAGTCATCCAGGTACGGCCCGATGATGGCTGAGGAAATCGCCGATCCCCTAGAGGCACGCCGTAAACGGCACTGGTACGGTCCGAGATGTAGCTGTTGCGAAACCCCCGGTACGCCTAGGGCCGGGGGTCGAGCACCAGCCAAATCACCGAAGACACGTACTTCAAAGACTTAGGCTGGGGAACGTCTGGTGTGACCAGATAATGCATGAAACGGCTGAACACCTTTTCGACAAACTAACGATCGACGCCACCGGTGCGGGGAAGACCACTTGGGTTGTGCCGGGCAACGTCGTCA
>JBEKNX010000565.1:0-2820 GCA_049522375.1 Acidimicrobiales bacterium
CTTAAAGCCTTGGCTGTTCCCCACAGGACCAATGTCCAGATGTTCTCAGATCGAGTAGAGGAGTGGGTCTTCCTTGACGGCGGTGTCACGGGCGTGGGCAGGTATGGCTTCTCAGGCTCCGGTGGAGTATGGGTGTCCGGTGCATCTGCTCTGAAGTTCCTTTGCGGAAGGCTCGGACTCGGAGCACCGGGCCGGCTATCAGGTGACGCTGGTCAACTGACCCATGATCAACTTGAAGATGCGGTACAGCGGCAACGACATAGCTGGCCGACGATGGCCCAGTGTCTTCGTGATGTCTATGGGGCCGACAAATGAATGGACCTCACCCCTTACCATATGGCGCTGGCCGTCATGAGCCCATCGGTCGGTAGGTGGCCAACCGCTTCGTTGGGCCGCCGGGAGCATGGCCCAATCATCGCAGGGCACAGGACCCGTCGCCCGAGGGGGCACTTAGTGCACATAAGGTTCTTCCAGCCGGGCCAAGAATTATTGGCTCGGGTAACTAGTCGAACAAAGCTCGAAGAAGAAAGCGCAACCGTTTCTCGGTGCAAACCGGACACGTGCACCGTTCGGCCGGGAGCACCACCTCGACACCCGTCGGGAGCCGCCACGTATAGCTCCCTTCGCTCGGGAACGGGCCGTCGTGCAATGTGACATCGGTATAGAAGGTGACCGCAGCACCACAATCCGGGCACACGGCCTCAAGCGGGAAAAGGGTGCCAGGGACGACGTTTCGGCACCGTTCGCAAAGCGCCGGAGCCATGCACGTGGTGGTGAAGTCCATCATTCCCGCACCGAAGGGCAAGCTGCCGGACTCGTACCCGCACTCACAACTTGCTTGGACCATCTCACCCATCGAAGGTTCAGCAAGCCAGTTCGTCGGAGGCGACACGCCAGGGGAGGGACGGTTGGTACCTGGTGCTGGTCCCGTCCTCGAACAAGTCCAGCTCGAAGACCCCCCTAGCGGCTCGAAGCGTCAGCCTGGCTTGGAGGGGCACCGAGTGTTCGAGCGCCCGGGGTGTGTACTCGACGGTGACGTCGTACTGAAGGATGCCCACGGGAGCAGACAATAGCGCCCCGCCTAGTGGCGGCACTCTGTACCGGTCAAAGGAGCAGACCTAACTACCACCGCCCGTGATCGACTACGGCGAGCCGTCGGCCAACCGTACCGATCTTCTGGCTCCTTGGTAGCGGTCAATCGCTTGTTCTCGTTCAGAGCATAAGGGTGGCCTGTGACCGTAACGGAACGGGCTTGCGCCGGGCCGGCAAGGCGGCGCGGCCGGAACTGGGTGCGCCGGTCTCGAAGTCGGCCTGACGCGCACCTAGGGTCGAAGGTATGGACGAGCTCACCCCAACTGCAGCGGAGCAGAGCGAGGGACGAGGCGGCCTGGTGCTCGGGCCTCGCTTCGACCAGGCCTTCTTGCTCGCCTCAGAGCTGCACCGGCACCAGCTACGCAAGGGGACCGGCAGCCCTTACATGTCGCACCTGCTCGCGGTGTGCTCGATAGTGCTGGAGAACGGGGGCGACGAGGACGAGGCCATGGCGGCCCTGCTGCACGACGCGGCCGAGGACCAGGGTGGCCAGGCCACCTTGGAGCTCATCCGCGCCCGGTTCGGCGAAGGCTTTGCCAGCATCGTCGAGGGCTGTTCGGACAGCTTCGAGCGACCCAAGCCGCCGGCCCTGGAGCGCAAGCGCGCCTTCCTGGCCCGCCTCGACGCCGAGGGCGTGGCGCGCTCGGTACTGCTGGTCGTGGCGGCCGACAAGGTCCACAACCTGCGCAGCACCCTGGCCGATTATCACGCCGTCGGCGACGCCCTATGGGACCGGTTCCGCCTGACCCCTGCCGAGCAGCTCTGGTACTACCACTCGATGGCCGACGTTCTCAGCCGGCGCCTGGGCGGCCCGGTGGTAACCGCGCTCGCCGGCCTAGTCGCTGAGCTTGCCGTGGTGGCCGGGCCGCAGGACGCTAAAGCCGAGGTCGTAAAGGCTGTGGCCCAGGAAGTTCGGTAGGGCCCAGCACTGGCCGTGGATCCGCCGAGGGTCACCACCTCGCTCTATGGCGTACCGTCTCACCGCCGCCCACGCCCTCTCCATTTCGCTTTCCCGGGCACCCCACCATCGTTCGCCGCACCGGGCCCTGTTCCAGGAGTCGACCA
This sequence comes from Acidimicrobiales bacterium, assembly GCA_049522375.1. Lineage (GTDB taxonomy): Bacteria > Actinomycetota > Acidimicrobiia > Acidimicrobiales > Palsa-688 > Fen-671. The sequence goes on from JBEKNX010000565.1 coordinate 2,158, forward strand.
CGCGTCGTACCTCGCCCACCCAGGCCTCACCGGACCAGTGCTCGGTCTCCCGGAGCCGCTCGATGGCCGCGACCGACTGGGCCAGCAGTTCGTCCAGCCCGGCCGCGCCCGGACGTTCCTCGGTGGCCTGGCCCAGCGCCGCTTGGCCAGCGCCGTCGTCGTCGTCATCGTCGGCGCCGGCCACTTGGCTGGCCGGCGTGCCTTCCCGCTGCCGGCAACTGAACATGCTGAGCCGCAGTGGGCTTGCCTTGTCCAGGCGGAAGACCGTTCGCAGCGTCACCAAGAGCAGCGCCGAGGCCTCGGCAACGTCGGGCGAGATGGTCGGGTAGCTCACGCGCCAGTTGAGCCGTTTGCCAACGGGGCGGTCCCAGCCCAGGGCCAGGAGCTTTTCCTCGTCGGCCTCGCTCCAGCGCCGCTCGCCCTGCAGGTAGTTGTTGGAGATGACCTCGGCGATGAGCGAGCCGTCCTCGAAAGCGAGCGCCTGCACATAGCGGCCGTCGCTGTCCTCGGCGATGAGCGCCCAGCGCCCGGGCCCGAAAACGAGCCGGTTGAGCAGCCCCTCCAGCATGGCCCCGAACTCGGCCAGGGTCGTGCCCTGTTCGGTCCTGTGCTCGTCCCAGGGACCGGTAGCTATTGAGGGGGACAGGGCGTCGTTGCGAGCCT
>JBEKNX010000566.1:0-2816 GCA_049522375.1 Acidimicrobiales bacterium
GCTGGGCCACTTGACAACCGAACAGCGACCACAGGTGCTGCCAACCGGCATCTGTTCGGTTTCGACCGGAACCGCGTTCGCTTTGAACCGGAATCGTTGTTCGCAATCACTGGAATGCGCAAGCCAGGGCGACGAGGTCCACGGCTCTCCCGAAAGAACCTGGTCAGCGGACCTAAGCCAGCCCGCGGAGGTCCGAACAGTTTGCTCGGTGGTTCCGGGGATTCATCCAGCAAACTTTTCGGCACCGTCAGCTGGACGCCGCGGCGCGCCTGTACGGGACCGAGGTCGCAGACGGCCACGTCTGGCACCTGGCCCTCTCGAACCCGGTGGGGGACCGCCAGCTCTCCGACGAGGAGTGGGCGGGCGTGGCCCGAGACGCGATGAGCCGCCTCGGGTTCAGGGGGGCGTCGGGGAAGGCGCCGTGCCGGTGGGTAGCCGTGCGCCACGGGCGCTCGGCCGGAGGCCATGACCACGTGCACGTGGCCGTGTCCCTGGTGCGCGAGGACGGCACGAAGGCGTCCATCTGGCGTGACCGGGTGCGGATGTCGGAGCTGTGCGCCGAGACCGAGCGCCGGCTCGGGCTCACCGTGGTCGACGGGCGTGAGCGCGGCGGTCTGCCCGGTGCGGGCCGGGCGGAAGTCGAGGCGTCAGCGCGCCGGGGCCGGCTCGAGCCCGAGCGGCAGACCCTGGCCAGACTGGTGCGGGGGGCGGCCGTGGCGTTGGCGGGGGAGGCCCAGTTCGTGCGCCGGCTCCGAGGAGCAGGCGTCATCGTGCGCCCCCGTTACCGGGAGGGCGCGACTGCGGAGGTGGTCGGCTACAGCGTGGCCCTGCGGCCGGCGGAGGGGGACAGACAGGTATGGTTCGGTGGCGGCCGGCTGGCCCCGGACCTGGCCCTGCCGGCGTTGCGGGCGGGATGGTCCGGCTCGGCAGAGCCCGGCGAGGAGGCGCCGGGGGAGTGGGGCGGGCGCCGGGTTGGCGATGGACCAGGGCGCGAAGCCCGGGAGCTGGCCGAGGCTGAGTGGGCCAACGCCGCGGGCCGGGTCGACCTGGCCGTGGAGCGCTTGGGCGCAGTGCCGGCGGGGGAGCGGGCACGGTGGGCCGCGGTAGCCCGGGAGACGGCGGGGGTGTTCGGGGCGTGGTCGGCGCGGGTCGAGGCGGTCGCTCCGGGTGCGTTGGCCCGGGCGGCAGACACGCTCGGGTGGTCGGCGCAGGAGCGAGAACTGATCGGGTCGGCCCGTTGGCGCGAGCCGGCGGCGCGGGACTTCCGGGGAGTCGCCTCGGTAGTCGCCCAGTCGGCCATCGGCCCGGGCACTGCCACGGGCTGGGCCCTGCTGGTGCGGTCGATGATGCGCACGGTGGACGAGATCGGGCGCGCTCACCAAGCCCGGGGGGAGGCCCTCCAGGCGACCCGGTTGGCGCAGCTCGTAACCGTGGAGCTGCGCCAACTGGAGGCTCGCTTACAGCGCCAGGCGGCGCTTGTGGGCACTAGGGAGGCGGGCAGCGAAGGTCAGCCCGAGCGTTCCGGCGGCCGGGTCAGCATCGGTGACCTGCTCGACGCGTCCTACCCGCCGCTACCGCTTGGCGGCGCCGAGGACGTCGGTCTGGAGGAGCCGGCCCCGCGGCAATGGGACGAGCCGCCGGGGCGCGAACGCGACGTGGGGCGGGGCTGAACGGCGGGAGCGTCGCCGGTAGGTAGGTGACCGCCTCCTGGGTAGCGCCGCTGCAAGCCGGCGCTCGGCACATCTCGTTACAGGTTTCGCTCCGGGGCCTCGGTGTAGCGCAGGCTGGCCGCGCCCTCGGTAGCGGACGAGCGACGGGGCCGGCAACTCGGCTAACCTGGTCCGCTCTTTGTGTCTAGCTGCTTGACTAGACTTTGTCTACCTAATAGACTTATACTTGTGAGGCCGGTAGATACCCGGAAGGTCCGCAGGGCGCTTGAGCAGCTCGGCTGCACGCTTGTTGGGACGAAGGGCGATCACGAAAAGTGGCGCACACCGAACGGGCTTACCACGACGATCGTGGCCGGCGAGAAGCAGCAGTCTCCCGGGTTGCTTCGCAGCGTCCAAAGGGTGTTCGAGCCAGAGTTCGGTGAGGGATGGTTGGAGAAGGAGGTCGGGTCATGATCGCCAGAGTTCACTGGGACGGGTTCAGCTGGGTGGCCGAGCCTGAGACGGGCGGGGTCACTCAGGCGCGCCGGCTCGACCAGCTTCCAGCCCGGCTCAGCGAGGTCGTGGAGCTGATGACGGGTGTGGCGGTGCCGGCCGAGGACTGGGACCTGGACGTGACCTTCGAGGGTTCCTTAGCGCAGCGAGCCACTGCTGTCCGCAAGATGCGCGATGAGCTCGATGAGCGGGAGCGGAACGTCCTCGATGAGACTGTCGGGGTGGTCCGCGACCTGCGCGGCCACGGGATGAGCTTCCGGGACATCGGCACGCTGACCGGGATCTCCTACCAGCGGGCCCACCAGCTCGTGAGTGGCGAGGCGGTAGGCGTCTAGCCCTGGCCTGTTAGCCGGGCCCGGGTACCGGGGTACGACCTCGGTCAGCCGCGTCTTCAGTGGCGGGGCGGGGCGGAGTTGGGGTGCGTGGTTGTTGCAGGCATCGACGTGCCACCAGCAGCCAGCGTCGACGTGCCGCCACCTGCGGCGGACGACCACCCAGCTGTCCACTACACGGGGCCGGCTCATCAACGTGCCTTCGTCCGACAGCACCAGCTCCAAGAAGTCGGCGTAGGCCATGTCGGCGCTCTTGGCCAGCGCCAGGCGTTCAGGCAAGGTGTCCAGGCAACGGCCGAGCTTGACTTGGCGCAGTACGGCT
>JBEKNX010000567.1:0-2804 GCA_049522375.1 Acidimicrobiales bacterium
CCCGCTGGCGCCCGACCAGCTGGCTGCCGTGCTCCACTCAGGTGGGGCGGCTCGCATCATTGCTCCCGCTGGCTCGGGCAAGACGCGGGTGCTCACCGAACGCGCACGTCACCTGCTGCGAGGATGGAGACTTCCGGGGCGGGCCATCACGCTGGTCGCATTCAACAAGCGCGCAGCCGACGAGATGAAGGAGCGCACCCCCGACTTGCCGGAGCTGCAAGTCCGTACATTGAACGCCCTTGGACTCTCGCTACTGACCAAATCGGACCTCGTAACCACAATCGAGGAGCGCGAGGTGCGCTCGATCCTCGACACCCTGGTCGATCTGCCCCGCCGGGCCAATGCCGACCCGGCGGCGGCGTGGATCGAAGCCCTCTCGGCCGTGCGGCTGGGTCTGAAGGCCCCGGCCGAGGTCGAGGCCGACTTCGACGGCGACGTGGACGGCCTTCCTGAGGTGTTCATTCGGTACCGGCAGCTCTTGGTCGAGCGGCACCTCGTCGACTTCGACGAGCAGGTGTACCGGGCGATCGAGATCCTGCTCACCGACACAGCGGCACGTCGCTCGGCGCGGGCATCGTGCCGGATGCTCCTGGTCGACGAATTCCAGGATCTCACGCCCGCCCATCTCCTGTTCATACGGCTGCTGGAGGGTCCCGAAGGTTCCGTGTTCGGGGTGGGTGACGACGACCAGACGATCTACGGCTACTCGGGTGCCTCACCGGAGTGGCTCATCGAGTACCGGCGCTTCTTTCCGACTGCAGGCGAGCATCCGCTCGAGGTCAACTACCGCTGCCCGGTCCCCATCGTCGAGGCGGCCCGGACCTTGCTCACACACAATCGCCACCGGGTGCAAAAGCGCATCGTCTCGGCGCCCGGTCGAGTCCCGAGAGAAGATGAGCTCGAGGTGATGGTCGGAGACGACGCCCTCGCCACGACCGTCGAGGTAGTGGCTGGCCTCGTCACGAAGGGGATACCCCCTAGCGATGTGGCCGTGCTGACCCGGGTCAACGCCTCGCTGGCGCCGGTGCAGGTAGCGCTGGTGAACCATCAGATCCCGGTCCGTCCGGCCGTCGATGCGTCGTATCTGTCACGCGGCGGGGTACAAGCGGCGCTGGCGTGGCTCCGCCTGGCGGTCTCTTCGCCCGAACAGCTGGCCGGCCCCGACGTGGCGCTGGCCGCCCGCCGGCCTTCGCGAGCCCTGTCGCCCAAGGTCGTCGAGTGGATGAGCGAGCAGCTCGGCGTCGCCGGGCTGGAGCGGCTCGCCGGGCGATTGAGAGCCCGCGACCCCGACAAGATCCTCGGATTCGTCTCCGACCTGAAGGCGGTGCGCCGACGCGCGGCGTCGGGCACGACCGCTGCCGTCCTGCGGGCGGTGCGCGACGACGTCGGGCTGGACCAGGCGATGGAGCTGCTGGAGAGCTCTCGCCGGCGCCTGGTCCGTTCCGCGCAAACCGACGACCTCGACGCGCTGGTGGCTCTTGCGGCGCTGCACCCCGAGCCGAGAGGGTTCGAGGAGTGGCTTTGCCAGTCGCTGTGCCATCCAGGCTCGGTCGATGGGGTGGTGCTGTCCACGATTCACAGGGTGAAGGGTCGAGAGTGGCCCCACGTCGTGCTCCACGAGGTGTCCGCTGGCCTCCTCCCGCACCGCCTAGCAGTCGACGTCGAGGAGGAGCGCAGGGTCTTCCACGTCGGGCTGACACGGGGTTGTTCGTCGGTTCACATCGTGGCGGGCATCGCTCCCTCACCGTTTCTCGCCGAGTTGGTCGAGGAGTGGCGCCCAACCCGCCCGCTGCCTCGCGAGCCGCTGTCCCGTTCAGAGTCCCCCCGGCCCAGGCGCGAGTCGGGCCGGACGAGCCGCCCGAACGCGACGAAGCCGGGGCACCTGCCCAAAGAGGAGCCCGAGGTGCTGGCCGAAGTCGGTTTGGAGTTCGAGCACGGCGGTTATCGCCAGCGGATCACGGCAACCGACGACGAAGGCGTCGTGGCGGTCGTCGGCCGGGCCAGGCTTCGCTTGCCGTACGGGGAGCTGGTCACCGTGGCAGGGCGCCTTTCGCGTCTCATGCCCGAGCCTCCGCCGCCTCAGGTCGTGGAACGGACGCGACAGGCACTACGGGCGTGGCGTTCGGAGCGGGCAGCAGCCGAGGGCAAACCGGCCTTCGTGTTTCTGCACGATCGGACGCTTGAGGCACTCGCAAGTTGCGTGCCGTCGAGCATGGCAGCTCTGGCGAAGGTCAATGGGATTGGCCCGGCCAAGCTTGAGTCCTACGGCGACGAACTGCTGGCCCTTATCGCAGCGGCCCGTGACGGCGGCTGAAGGTCTTGGACAGGTACCAAGAGCAACGAGTCAACCGATTTGGGGCAGACCCTTCTGTACAACATTCGGTCGCGGAAGCCTTCTGCAGCCTGAACAAGCTGTGGCCACCGCTGAACTTCAACAACGGACGGGACACTCTCAGACGCAACGGGATACGGTTGTTGACTGGCGTGTTGGCTTCCGAGCCGCAAGCTGAATCAGTTAGAGCCTTATTGCAGGGGAATCACTTTGGCGACTTCTGCCACGTACGTCGTGCAAATTATCTCGACTGTGGCGGGATCCATTGCAAGCTGCATTGCTTGCGCTGCCATCGCGATTCCCGTCCGGCCCCGGTGCCCAAATTGGTCGGCGAGATATGTCAGGGCGCACTTAGCTTGCGATTAAACCTTCGCCCTAGCCTTGGGCGAGGTTGCTGACGAGCATTTCACCCGCTTTCGCGGCGACTTGCCGCATCTGTTGGATCAGCCGACGCATCCGTCGGTCGTTGGCG
>JBEKNX010000568.1:0-2800 GCA_049522375.1 Acidimicrobiales bacterium
CAGGCTCCAGATAGGCGACCAGGCGCGGCGGCGGCAATGATCCCAGCTTGTCCTTTACATGGCCGGCACAGCAAGGCCCCCGATGGCACCGGTGCCATCAGCCCGGTCGGGTAGGAAGACGACATCACGGCCACTCTTGCGGTTGGCTGGGTGGGCCGTAGATGGTGACGCGGGCGGCAACTTCATGTACCCGAGCACGCCGTTCACGAGCTCCGATTCAGCCCGGCGTTTGGTCCCCTTGAAGTTGCGGCTCACACGACGGACCTTGCCGGCTTCTCGCCCAGCGAAGACCCGCAGCCCCCAGTGCCCCTGGCCCAGCTCTTCAAGGCTCCCCTTCACGGCCTACCTCCCTTGTTGCCCAAATGTTGCCCAAAGGCTACTGCGAGGAGGGTGACCGCGAGGATAACTTGCAGCTCAGAGGGTACGCCCCCTCGGATTCGAACCGAGAACCTGCGGAGTCTGCATCCGGCGTTCGCCGACGTTCGCACACGTTCAAAACGTCCCGCAGTTACGGGGTGCTTTGTTCGTAGGCGTTCGCAGCCGTCCGCCCGGGTTCGCCGTGCGTGGCTCCCCATTTGGCTCCCCAGAACTTGTCAGCCAACGGATCTTTCGCGCGGGCCTCTGCGGTACTAGCCGGGCTTCCGAAGGAGAAGCTCATCCGTGATACGTCCATTCACCCGGCCCGACGGGGTGGCGGCCACGTGCTCACAGGGCCGCCCTCCCCGGCACGTTATGTTTACCTTGCTAGGGTGCTTGCAAGATCCCTTGCAGATACCTTGCCAGGGCGCTAGTGTGGTCCGTATGTCACTGGACAGCGCACTCGTAGCCGAGAGCCCCGATGATGCCGCGGCGATCATGCGTGCAGCCGTGACCTCCAGCATCGCCCGCTTCGAGGAGGCCTTGCCGACTGCTCTCGGCGGTGGCTTCGCTGCGGTCGTCGTGATCACCACCAACTGGGACTTGCTCCTGGGAGAGATGCTTCGGTCCGCGTCCTCAGCTCTCCATGGCGCCATGGAGGCTAAGAGTATCGATGAGATCAAGCTGCACGGTGAGACAGTCGACTGGCTCGCCAGTTCGCTAAGGACGGCCGTTGCCGAGGCTCCCTTCACAAGGTTCGTGGCTGCCTTTGGGCCCGGGGTCGGGATGGCGGTGGCCTGCCTCGCGAAAGTCAGGGAGACGATCGCCGATCTGCTGCCCCTGGCGCTGCCGAACTCTGGTTTGCCTCGGTTCAGCCAGCCCGTTGACGTCCTCCGCTATCACCGGCTAGTCGATCTCGCGATCCGGGGCATGGCCCCACCCCTGGAACGACTGCAAGATGCGCTCGGCCTTTCCACTGCCGAGCTCGGAGAGGTGTTCGGAGTTTCACGGCAGGCCATCGACCAATGGAGGGCCCGGGGGGTACCTCCTGAGCGTCGGGCGAAGGTAGCCAACCTCTTGGCAGTCGTTGATCTTCTTGACCGCAAACTAAAGCCGGGTCGTCTGCCACTCGTGGCAAGACGTCCGGCAGGCGCTTTCGGGGGTCGATCGCTTCTCGAGTTCGCTGCCAGCGATGAGCATGCCGAACTGCGCAACAAAGTAGAGCGAGCCTTCGACTGGTCGACGGCAGCGTGACGACCATACTTCGCGGCGGGCTCTATCACCGCGTTGCGGACCCTGACTGGGACGACCCGCTTGATGGTTCGTACAGCGCGCGCTTCGGAGGCCGGTGGAACCCTCCTGGTTCCTTTGCCGTCTGCTACCTGAACCGAGATGTCGAGACGGCCAAAGCGAACGCTCGTCACCTGCTCGAGCGCCGTCTGGCTGATTTGCCCTTCACGGCCGATGACATCGACCCGGAGGAGCTTCCAGTCCTGATCGACACTGCCGTCGATGAGGACGAGTTCCTCGACGTCGTGACAGGCGAAGGCTGCGTTGCGGTCGGGCTTCCGCCAACCTACCCACTTGACGTGGGTGGAAAGACTGTGCCTTGGGCCGTTTGCCAACCCATCGGCATGGACCAGTGGGAAGCGGGCCGGCCAGGCGTTGCGTGCCGCAGCGCAGCAGAGACCGCTCCTCCCGAAGGGGAGGAGTTGGCATGGTTCAAACGAGATCGACGGCTAGAGGTTGAGCGTCGTCGGACTTTCGACGAATGGTATGGCACTATTGATTGGCCCGAAGGGGCCTGAGACTTCCTAAGACGATGGCCCCACCGGTCTCAGGAAGCCCAAGCTTGTGGGGATCGCGGTAGGGACCGCCCTTACGGGCGGCCCCCCGCGCAGATCCCAGCGTGCGGGACTACCGCACTGGGCTCCTGCCTCGGGTGCGAGCGCCGAAGCGCACTTCAGGGAAGGGATGCTGTATGCGGGCAGGAGGTAGCCACCGGGTGACGTCAACATAATCCGGCGTTGACGAGGGATGCTTCTGGTTCCGAGAAGGACTCGGGGAGGAGGTATCCATGAGCAATCCCAGGGCGGTCCGGATGACCGGGCCGCTGTCGATGTACGTGGAGGGTTTCTGTGATGAGCTCGCCGGTCGGGGGTACACCCGTGACTCGGCGAGCATTCAGTTACAGCTGGTAGCTCACTTGAGCCGGTGGCTTGATGCCGAAAGCCTTGCGCGGGGCCCATAGACCTACCTTGTGTCCGCACCACGACGAACGGCAACGGGGCGTCTCCGGCTTCGACCGCCTCAGCTTCGACCGGTAGTGGCGAGAAGGCGCCCGTGATTCCGACCTCGTAGTCGGCCTGAAGAGCGGACCTGATCGACCCCTTTAAGGCCTCGCGCACCCCTGCTGACCTGCGGAAACGTGGGTTAGCGACAT
>JBEKNX010000569.1:0-2798 GCA_049522375.1 Acidimicrobiales bacterium
TGGACGTGAGCGGGGGCTACGAGGCGTACATGCGACAAGACGGCCGCGCCGGCCACCGCCTCATGCGTTCGACCATGCAAAAGCGCCGCAAGTTGGAACGGGAACAGGGAAAACTGGAATTTGTCTTCGAGTCGAAAGACCGTGGCGCACTGGCCGCGCTGATCAACTGGAAAGCCGCGCAATACCACCGCAACGGGCGCTTCGACCGGTTTTCCCGTCCCTGGGTCGCCGGCGTGGTGAAAGAGCTGGCACGGTCCGACGATCCCAGCTGCCGGGGCACCCTGTCTACTTTGACCGCCGGCGGCCGCCTGGTGGCCGCCCATATAGGCATACGGACGCCCTCCAAGTTGTCGCTGTGGTTCCCCGCTTACGACCCCGACTTCGGCCCGTACTCACCGGGGATGCAACTGTTCCTGTTCATGGCCGAGGGCGCCGCCGGCCAAGGGGTGAAGCTGTTGGACCTGGGCGTGGGCGATGAAACCTTCAAGCAGTCGCTGGCTTCCTGGTACTACCCGGTGAGCTGCGGGCTAGTACAAACCAAGCCATTTTTCGGATGGGCGCACCACCTGACCCGGCACACGCTGCGAAAAGTGGACGACATCCTGGGAGACCACCCGCGCCTGCGCGGCCACCTGCCTAGTTCGTGGTCGGGGGCCGACCGGGTGCAATAAGGGCCGCCCCGGCGTCCGGGGCCGGCAACGGGCGATGGCGCACCCGCCGTCGGAAGGCCCACAGCTTTGTCAGGGCAACGGCCCGGGCCGGCCGGGACACCAGCCAGCGCCCGTTATGCCCCACCTCGGCCCAGTTGTGCTCCCGCCGCGCCATCTGCAGGTCGTCCCACCTGCCTACCACGAGCAGGCTTTCCCGCAGCGCCGGCGTCAGCCACGGCCGTCCCGAGTACTTGCCCACGACGTGGTCGGACGCGGCCAGCATGGAACTGCGGTCCTTGCTCATCTGGCCCGGGTGCACGGCGTAAAGACAGGTCACTTCCGGGAGCAGGACGCCCGTGCCCCGCTCGAGCACCCTTATCCAGGCGTCTAAATCTTCCACGTACCGCAGTTGCCGGTCGAAGCTACCGACCTCGAGAAGGATGTCGCGGCGCACCATCGTCGCACTGGCCGTGAACGAGTTCTCGGGGAAGACCAACCTCGCCGGCGAGCGCACGACTTCGGGCGCGCCGCTGGGCGCCCCGTGGTGCCGGGGCCGGTCATCACCCACGTTCAAGCTCGTGCCCGCCACCAGTACATGGGCGTCGCGCCGGGACCAGACCGTCTCCAGGTGGTGCGGGAGCCACTGGTCGTCGTCGTCCAGCAAAGCCACCCACTCGGCCCCCTCCGCCGCCCGCACGCCGTCGTCGCGTGCCGCCGCCAGGCCCTCGTTCTGCGCCTTTTCGATCACGCGGGCACCCAGGGAGCGGGCCAGCTCCGCCGTCCCGTCCTTCGAGCCGTCGTCGACCACTATCACTTCCAGGGGCCGGACGCCGCGCTGGCTGAAGACCGAGGCGAGCGCCCGCTCGAGGCGGTCCTTGCGCCGGAACGAAGGGACCACGACCGTCACCGGGATGTCCTCGAATCCCGCCTCCTCCCCCCCGGGCCGCCGTAGACCGCCCGAAGCCATCTCGTCGAAGACCTCTGCCACCTGGCCGGCGCAGCGCACGGCATCGAAGGCTTGCTCGACCTTGAGCCTCCCCGCCCGGCCAAAGCTCTCTCGCAAGTCCGGGGAAGCCGCCAATCTTCTGAGCGCGCCGGCCAGTTCGTCGACGCTGCCGGGCGCCACCAGGAGACCGGACACCCCTTCTTCGACCAGTTCGGGGACACCCATTATCCGGGTGGCGACCACCGGGCGGCCCGTCGCCATTGCCTCCATCAGCACGACGGGGAGCCCCTCGGCGAAGCTCGGCAGGCAGAAGACATCGGCCCGGGCGTAATAGGCGGCCATCTCGTCCTGTCCCACGGCGCCGGCGAAGCTCACCCGTGCGGCCACTCCGCAGCGCTCGGCGCGGCGGCGCAGCGTTGCCTCCAGGGGGCCGGCACCGACGATGGTCAGGTGCACGTCGGTGCCCCCTTCGACCAGGGCACCAATGGCCCTGACCAGGATGTCCAGGCCCTTTTGGGGGGCCAGGCGGGCCACGCACAGGACCGAAAACCCTCCTCCCGGGGCCGGCGGAGGGCGGTACTGGTAACGGGCCAGGTCGGCCCCGCAGTGCACGACGCGGAGCTTGCCCCAATGGGCGGCGTCGCTCAGGTACATGAGCTGGGACCTCGTGTACTCGCTTATGCAGATGACGGCGTCGGCCCGCTCCACCTTCCGGGCCAGGTTGAACCTTTCGGTCGAGTACAGCTCGGTGGGCCCGTGCATGGTGAAGCTCCAGGCCCACCCCGCCCCGGGCTGGGCCATCCGGCCGAACGAGCAGGCCAACCAGCAGACGTCGGCGGCCACGTTGGCCAGGTGGGCATGAAGGTGCCGGACCTGGGCGGCGTCGGCATGGTCCCAGAGGGAGACGGCCTCGGCAAAGTAAAACAGCTGCCACAACGAGCCACGCCAGCCCGGGGGCGCCGACCTGACCGCCTCGGCCAGGGCCCGGCCGTCGGCGCCGGGGTGCCGGGAAGCGGCGCGCAGGTGCGCCCGCACGAAGGCCTTCCTGTCCAACGGCAGGATGTCCCAGGTGCGCTCGGCCTCCTGGCGGTCCGCCGTCCCGAGCAAGTCCGCCGGGTCGGCCCGGCGCACCGAGACCGTCCCGACCTCGGTGCCGCCGGCTCGCAACGCCAGCACCTCACGCACGATGAACGTATGGGACA
>JBEKNX010000570.1:0-2781 GCA_049522375.1 Acidimicrobiales bacterium
GAACGCGTCCTCGAGCTCTCCAGGAGTGTTCAAGCGCGATGGGCACATAACGGCACGTACCGGACAGTTGTGCGGGGCCACCGGTTATCGCAGCTCCGCTGCCGGCTCCTGTTCACCGGTGAGCGAGCGGCGGGAGCACCCCGTTCTCGTCGGCGGCGGGGCCGCTCAGCCGGCTTTGGCCGCCTCGATCGCGCCGAGGTCCAGCTTGGTCATCTTGAGCATGGCCTCCATGGCTCGGCGCGCCCGCTGGGGGTCCGGGTCTGTAAGGGCAGCCGGGAGGTCTTCTGGTACGACCTGCCAGCGCAGTCCGTAACGGTCCTTCAACCAGCCGCAGGCGATCTCCTCTCCGCCGTCGGTCAGGGCCGCCCAGTAGTGGTCCACTTCCCCGGCCGAGCTGCAGTTGATCACGAACGAGATCGACTCGTCGAAGGCGAAGTGCACCGGGCCGCCGTTGAGTGCGACGAAGCGGTGGCCGTCGAGCTCGAAGCGCACGGTCATTACCGAGCCCGCGGGGCCGGGCCCGGCTTCCCCGTAACGGACGACGTCAATCACCCGGGAGTTCGGGAAAACGGACACGTAGAACTCGGCCGCCTCCTCCGACTGGGTGTCGAACCACAAGAACGGCGTTATCTCGGGCACGGCTCCACCTCTCTTCCCAGGCCGGCTCGGGGGCGGCCAAGAGCGTCCTCACGGTACGGGTCCCATCGTAGGCTCGACCTGGCCCGCTCAGGCCGGTCACGTGGCCAGGGCTGTCCGTGCCGGAAGCTTCTACGTCCCAACCGTCACCACCAAAGTCGGGCGGAGGGCTGGCAACATAATGCGCGCCCGAGAGTCCACTGCATTTGGAGGGAGAATCCACACCGAACGGCACTTCACGCGTGAGGCCACGGCGTCGTCGCAGGCGCCGCGGCGGTCGTCGCTGGCAGGGGGTTCAAGCCGGAGAAATGAGCTCCAGGGTCATGAACGTGTTGTCGGAGCTGGCCGTGTAATCGCTGAAGGGGCCGCAAGGCACAAAGCCCGCCCTGTTGTAGAGCCGGCGCGCCGCGGCGAAACCCTGCATCGTCCCCGTCTCCACACTCACCCTCTGGTAGCCCTCGCTCCGGGCGAAGCTTAGAAGGTCCCCGAGGAGGGCTCGGCCGATCCCTCGCCCCCGCGCCGCCTCGGCCGTGTGCATCGACTTCAGCTCAGCCTGCTGGGCGTCGAGGCGCTTGACCGCGCCGACGCCGACGGCTACGCCGCCCTCCCGGGCACTGAAAAAGGTCACGTCAGGGCCGGCGAGCCGCTCGGCATCAAGGGCGTAGGCGTGGCACAGCGGCGTCAGCGAACGGCAAAAGCGCAGGTGTGCTTCGAGGAGCGCCCGCACGTCGGCCCGGTGCGGGTCGTCCACCCCCACAACGAGGCCCAGCGGGCGGTCAGACGTTCTCATCCCCTTCAGTATTGTGGCCGTGGCGGCGCCGGTCCTGTCAGTAATCGCGACTGGGCTTGCCTGGCATGGGCCAGGCTGGGGCCAGTGGCTGAGCTCGACCCCGACGACGACACGCTGCTGCGCTACGTCGTACGGCGTTACGCCTACGACCCGGCGCGCCACGAACGCCGCCACCAGGTTGTGGCTGCGTTCGACAACGAGGCGGAGCTCAACGCCTTGATCGACAGCCTGGCCCGAGGACTCCGGGACAGTCGGGCGGCTGGCGAGGCCATCGACCCGCAGGAGCACATCACCGGCGTCGTGCTCGAGCCGAACTATAAGCGGCGTCAGGCCGACGGCCGGCTGTTGAGACGCGCCGTTGAGCGCGGAGCGGTGACCGACGACCTGCTGGCTCGCCTAGACCTGCCCCTCAATGTCGGGTTCCTTCGTGCCGTCAAGGACGACGAGGACCAGCCACCGGCGGGTTGATGCCAAGCCCATGGCCGCACGGCACGGCGCTCGCAGAGAACGCGCCCGCAAATAGAGCCGAGCGATCGCATGCACGGTGCTGATCATCCCCGCGTCGACGCAGTACCGGTTGAACTGCAGGTTGAACTGGGGATTGGGGTGGAAAGCGATCTGGCGACCGCGACCGCCTTATACTACCCCACCTGGCTTACGCGAGCGATTGCTGCAGCCCGGTTCGGGACCCCGAGCTTGGCGTAGATCCGTTCCAAGTGCTTCTTCACTGTTAGAGGCCGAGCGCCGATGGCGGCAGCGATTTCCACGTTTGTCCGACCTCGCGCCAAATGACCAAGCACTTCTATCTCGCGTCGCGTCAGGGCGTAGCCGTCCACGCGGTCGGCAATGGCTCCGACGGCGGGTCGCAGCACAACGACGTGACGCCGCCCCCGGGGCACTGGCGTAACAGTGACCAATGCGCCCCGGTACGCAAAGCTCCTAGGGACCTCAGTGCTGCCCCCTTCCACGCAGCGAAGCAGGTCGGACGGCAGGTCTGAGCCCTCCGAACCGTACCGAGCGGGAACGCCGAGCAGTTCTCGTGCCGCGGCGGTCTCTTGCAAGACCTCTCCCAAGGGGGACAGCACCAGGGCGCCAAAGCCAGCCTCCTCTGGTGTCTGCAACAGCGCCTCCAACAATTCGCGCTCCTCCAACCGCTGGTACACCTGTGCCAGAGGGCCTTGGACCAACGAGAGCAGCGCCACCTCCCGCGACGTAAAGTCCTGGCCGGTACGGAAGCTGGCCAGGCCTACGACCCGGGGAGGATGCGCCGGTAAGGGTGTCACCACCTGCCGCTCCATACCAATGGGTCGGTAGACGTCCGCCCACAGGCCGGTTTGGTAGAGCTGACGGACGGA
>JBEKNX010000571.1:0-2771 GCA_049522375.1 Acidimicrobiales bacterium
GGCGTAGGTCCTGGAGAAGGCGTAGCCCGGCTGAGGTCAGGTTAAAGCCCCTCCACGAGCGGCTGGCCCGGTCGAGGACGGCCCAGACGAGCTTGGCGCAGCTCGCCTCGCCCGGCAGGCGACCGATGACCTTCACCCGGCGCCGGGTCTCACCGAACGTCCTCTCTATAAAGTTGGAATGCCGTACCCGTTGCCAGTGCTCGCGGGGGAAGCGCAGGTAGGACGTGAGGGCCTGGCGGTCGTCGAGCAGGCAGGCGACGGCGGCCGGGAACAAGTTTTGGTACTTGGTGGCGAAGGCGTCGATGCGGGCCTGGACGAGCTCGACCGCCCCCTGGCCCGGGGCCACGTCCTCGGCCAGCTCGAACAGTGCCCAATAAGCCGACTTGACGTCGCCCTGGGCATGTTTTGGCACCTTGGCCAGGATGTTCCTGGCCCGGTGGACAAGGCAGCGCTGGCGCAGGGCCTGGGGGAACGCCCGCTCGATGGCCCCCACCAGGCCGGCGGCCCCGTCGGAGATGACGAGCAGCGGGCAGGTCAGGCCCCGGGCCTTCAGGGCTTCCAAGAAACCGTCCCAGGCGTCATTGCCCTCGTTGGCGGCGGCGTCCAGGCCGATGAAGGCGGGCTTGGCTGCGGTGGTGATACCCCAGGCGGCCAGTAGCGGCTCGGCCTTGGCCCCCTGGTGGTACTTGAAATGCGAGGCATCTAAGAACAAATAGTCGAGCTCGACCTCGCCCAGGGGGCGCTGGCCCCAGGCGTCGTACTCGTCTTTTATGGCCTGGCAGACCCGGCTGACGGTGGACTTGGACAGGGCCGCCTCGGGGCCCAGGGCGTCGGCCAGGGAGGCCTCCACATCACGGACCGACAGCCCTCTCACGAAACCGGCGATCACCAGCGACTCCAGGGCGTTGGTCCGGGTGACCCCGGTGCCGAACAACTTCGAGGTGAACTTCTCATCGGTGCCGCGCACTTTTGGCCGCTGCAGGGTGACGGGGCCGGCCGTCGTCTTCACCGTCACCGGGCTGTAGCCATTGCGCATGCCCGGCTTGGCCTCCGGTGTCAACACCGCCTTGGCGTAGCGCGACCGGCCCAACGCCTCGGTGAGCTCGGTCTCCACCGCCACCTGCAACAGCAGCCGCGCACCCAGGCGGGCGACTTCCTCCAAAGCCCCGGCCAGGTCACCGCTGCCGGCAAAGACCTCGTCGATCTCCGCACGGACGCGCTCGCTGGGGGTTACTCTTCTGGACATAGGACGTAGGTTCCTTTCTCTCAGCTTGGTCGTTGTGAGAGAGAGCCTACGTCCTTGTCATTTACACCACCGGTAGGACGGCACCGTTCGGTACCGAACTGCTTGAGCCTCTCGGGCCGTGATCGGCGGCCCGGGAGAATGATGCGTCCCGTCGCTCGTTGAGGGGCGGGGCTTATCGGCTGCTCGGGCTCAGAGCTCTCAAGTCGTCGGCGACAAAGCGGCCCAGTTGTTCGGGGAAACGGTAGCCGCGATCTGTGGAAAGGCGGGCCTCAAGCTCGCTCAGCAGCGCCCCCAGGCGCCTGGCTGCCCCCAGGAGATCGCTCGGCTCAAGGCCTGCGACCGTGGACTCGATGCCTGCCGGCAACGAGGCAGCTGCATCTAGCACGCTCGTGACCCCGTACTGGGGTTCCGAGGCCGTCTCGGCGAGCGCCCAAAGCTGCCAGAGGTGGCCGCGCGCCGCTTGCAGGCGGTCGTAGGCCTCCCAGCTCGAGCCACGGCGCAGGTACTTGCCGAGGTCGGCGAGCGCCTCCCACGCCAGGCACGCCCAGGTCCAAGCGGCCGCTGCCCAGTCCGGTGGCGGGCCGTCGCGCTTGGTGACCATGCTGTCCGGGTCGTAGAGAGTGACCGTGCTTGGCACATTGCTGTTCGAAGCCTCGGAGATGAACAAGTCAACCTGGGTGCGGTCGGCGAACTGAGCGAAGACCCTTCGGTGGGCGAAGGCCACATCTACCAGGCGATGGTCGAAGCACTCGACCAGCTCGCCCAAGTGGCCAGCGGCTTCGACAAAGCGGCGTACCACCGCCTCGACCTGCCCGTCTGTGACGCCCATGGCTACGTCCAGGTCGGAGAACCGGTCCGCCTTGCCGCGAGCTAACGAGCACCCGACGACAACCCACCGGGCGTCGGCGTCACGCTCGCACCAGTCGATAAGCCCTTGCAGCAGTCGCCGCTGCCCGCCGAGGGCGGTCGGGAGGCTGTCGAGCCACGAGGCCACGTCCGTCACAAGGCCCATCATCGCTCCCGGAGCGAACGCAGTTGCCCTCTGCGGCGTTTACAAGCCATGGCGTCGCCCGTTCTCCAGGTAGGGGCCCTTGCGGTAGTGGTGGCGGCGCTTGGCGGCTGGGGCCTGCCGAGCACGGTGCCGGGACCGCCTCTTTTGGGGGCCTCGGCGGACGGCGCAAACATGGCCGCCGGCCCTACGGCGACGTTGGAGGTCGCCGGGGCTTTCGCTGTTTCTCCGACCGGCTCGCTGTACGTCGTCGACGAAGCGCGCCACGAGGTCCTCGTCCGCCTCGGTGACGGGCAGTTCCGCGCCGTGGCCGGCGACGGCCGCGATGGCTTCGCCGGCGACGGCGGCCTAGCCACCAGGGCCGCGCTCTCGGACATCTCCGACATCGCCTTTGCCCCCGACGGCGACTTGTACATCGCAGACGGCGCCAGGGTGCGAGCCGTTGGCCAAGACCGCATGATCCGGGCCGTCGCCGGCGACGGCGCCACCCCCGCCAGCGAGTCGGCCGGCGGCCCG
>JBEKNX010000572.1:0-4317 GCA_049522375.1 Acidimicrobiales bacterium
GATACTCCTATGGTTGTCAAGTAGCAGTTTTGCTGGTGGCGGACACGACATGGATGGGCCACTCCGGGGAGGGCAAACTCTTATTAAGTCTCGTCCAGCAGGTGGCAGTTTTGCTCGGGGACGGCCGACGGATCGATCGCAGGTCAGCCAGATGGCGACAGCCGATCTATGAGTCAGACCGTCCCCGAGAAGGGTGCGCTAGTCGGCGGCGCAGACGAGGTGGTGGTAGACCTCGCGGGCGACGTAACGCTTCAAGCAGCGGATGATCTCTGGTTTTGTTTTGCCTTCTTTAAGGCGTCTTTCGACGTAGGCCTGGGTTGGCAAGTGGTAGCTCAGGCGGGTGAACACGATGCGCCAAAGAGCGTGGTTCGCTTGGCGGTCCCCGCCGGGGTTTAGCCTGTAGCGGCCGGTGGTCTTGCCTGAACCGGCCGGGATCGGTGCCGCCCCGCAAAGGTGCGCCCAGGCGGTTTCGGAGTGCAGCCGGTCGGGGTGGTCACCGGCTGCGATAATCAAGATGGCGGCGACATGGGGCCCGGTGCCGTACATCTCGAGCAGGCTGGGAGCTTGCATCTTCACTAGCGGCAGGAGCAGGCTGTCGAGGTACTGGATCTGGTTGGCCAGGTACTCGGCGCGCCGGCCCAGCTCGCGCAAAGCGACGCGGGTGGAGTACCCCACCACGTCACCCGCTCGGGGCGAAGAGCGGCCAGCTCGGCTGGAAGGGCTTTGGTGGAGCGGTGCTCGAAACGGGCCCGGATGTCATCGGGGCCAGTAACGACCAGGGATCTAGCCTGATTGATCGAGCGGGTCCGCTCTCCCCGGGCGGAGCGTTTCGCCACCATCAAGGCGCGAATGGCCTCCACGGTGCCGTCACGACCTCGTGGCGCCCCTTTGGCCTTGCCTGACAGGGCGGCTCGGGCTGCGCTCTCGGCGTCGAGGGGATCAGACTTGCCGGAGCGGTAACGGTCCTGGCGGTTAGAGCGGTCCACCTCCACCACCGTCACGCCCGCGGCCACCAAGTGGCGTGTCAGCCCGGCACCGTAGCTGCCCGTGCCCTCCACCCCGACCACGCCGACAGCGCCAAAACTTCGCAGCCAGGCCAACAGGCGGGCATAGCCGGCCGGGGTTGTCGGAAAACTCTCGACACCGAGCAGGCCGCCGATGTGGTTGAGCGCAGCAGCCACGTGGGCGTCGGCGTGGGTGTCCACACCAACGGAGCCCATTTAGCGCGAGGTCCCTACGACGGGACCAGGGTTCGGACTTTGTTGTTGTCACCCACCCGTTCCACCCCTTGGCCGGTCAGCGGAGGGAGGTGCTGTCGAACGGCGCGTGCCGAACGGGCTCGGTTTGAGCTGCGACGGCGGCCCGCTCGGGCGGATCTTGGTGCTGGCGGCCTGGACTGACCGGGTCGTGCCCGAACACCCTGGTCGCCTCAGCTATGAAGCACTGGTCGATCTGGCGGCGGTGATCACTGCGCTACGTGGCCGCTCAGGCGAGGATGCTTGACTCCGGTTACAAGAACGGCGAGACTCTTGTATATATATGGCTAACAAGACAGAGCCTAAGCTGACCGAGATGACATTGCGCCAGCTCAAGGCTCGACGCCGACGACTGGCTCGGGGGATGCCTGACCTGGAATCGGTCCTTCAAGGTTCGGTGCTGTCCCAAAGGCGCCGCTGTGGCAAACAAGGGTGCCGCTGCACTGTCCTTAGGGCGTGGCCGCGGCGACGCCCGGCTTGTCTACGTCCCTTTGTCGCTGGCAGACGAGGTGAAGCGTCGGGTGGAGCTCACCGACGCGGCAGAGGCGGCATTGGCGGACATCTCGGCCATCAACTTGGAGCTGCTGCGCCGACGCGAGCTCGCATAGGTGATGTCGGCCTGTGCGATCGAGATGGTGGCACCGGTCGCCAACATGCTCGAAGCCGCGCTGGCCTGGCGGGGCCAAGCCGACGCTGCGCCGAGGACCACCGCGGTGGTGCCAGTGCGCAGTGAGGACGCACGAGCCGATCAAGGAGAAAACGCCCATGTTGAGAGGCGAATCGAAGATCACCACGTCGCACCTGAGAAGGTTGGCCATCATCTATGTACGCCAGTCCACCCTGGCCCAGGTGCGAGGCAACACCGAGTCGACGGCCCGCCAGTACGGCCTCGCCGGCGATGCTGCCCGGATGGGGTGGGCGGCGTCGGCCATCGAGGTAATCGACGCCGACCTCGGGATCTCGGGGCGCAGTGCCGACAACCGGGCCGGGTTCAAAGAGGTCGTGGCCCGGGTGTGCCTGGGCGAGGTGGGCGCCATCTTCGGCCTGGAAGTGTCCCGGCTGGCCCGCTCCAATGCGGACCTGTCCAAGTTGTTAGAGCTGGCCCGGCTCACCGAGACGCTGGTCATCGACACCGATGGTGTCTACGACCTGGCCGACTTCAACGACCGCATCCTGCTTGGTTTGAAAGGACAAATGTCCGAAGCCGAGCTCCACATCCTGGCGGGGCGCCTCCAAGGTGCCCGGCGGGCCGCCGCCGCCCGGGGGGACCTTCGCGTCCCATTGCCTGTCGGCTATGTCTACGACGACGAAGGAGCGACGGTGATGGACCCCGACGAAGAGGTCCGCGCCGCAGTGGCTGACGTCTTCGCCGCGTTCGCTACAACCGGGTCCGCCTACGGGGTGGCGGGAACTTTCGATGGACGACGGTTCCCCAAACGTGCCTACGGAGGGCCATGGGCCGGTGAGCTGCGCTGGGGGCGCCTCACCTACTCGCGCGCCCACGACATATTGACCAACCCCGCCTATGCCGGGACCTATGTGTCCGGCCGGTTCCGCTCACGGCGGGCGGTGTTGCCTGACGGGACCATCCACAGCCGCACGGTCGAGCTGTCGCGGCCAGAATGGGCCACCGTCATTGCCGGACATCACCCCGGCTACATCACATGGGAGACGTTCTTGGCCACCGAAGCCCGCCTTGTCGCCAACCAGACCAGCGCCGGGGCCCGGCCGCCCCGAGAGGGCGGCGCCCTTTGCCAGGGCATCATTTATTGCGGTGGCTGTGGGCGAGCCATGACCGCCCACTATTCGGTCGGCAACGACTACTACGACTGCGCCCAGTCGCGCGCCAACCACACCCGGACCTCGTCGTGCCGTTCGGTGCAAGCCGCCCGGGTCGACGCGGCTGTGGCCGGCCTCCTGCTCGGCGCCATCTCGGGTGACGAACTTGCCCTGGCCCTGGCCGCCACCGACGAGGTGACCGCCCGCCGTGCCCGATCGACCCGGGCCGGCGAACTGGCCGTGGAACGAGCCCGCTACCAAGCCGACCGGGCCGAACGGGCCCTGCTCGCGGTCGAGCCCGAGAACCGGCTCGTGGCCCGCAGCTTGGAGAACCGCCTCGAGGCCCGCCTGGGCGAACTAGCCGAGGCCGAAGCAGCCCTGGCCACCCAGCGGACCGCCATCGTCCCCCTCCCACCGCGAGCCGAGATCGAAGCGGCCGTGGCCAACCTCGGCCAGTTGTGGGCGGCGCCCACTACCTCGCACCGGGACCGCAAGCGGCTTCTGCGCACCCTCATCGCCGACATAACTCTTATCCCCGGCCCAGACCACGCCAAGGTCCGCATCGGCGTGCGTTGGCACGCGGGCACCACCGAAGAGCTCATCGTGCAACGTCCTCACCGCGTATATGAAGACCGGCGGACCACGACCGACGTCCTCGCCCTCGCCCGACGGCTCGGGCCGGAAATGGACAACGCCACCTTGGCCGGCGCGCTCAACACCGCCGGGCACCGCACGGCTACCGGGCGCGCCTTCGACGCCAACGCCGCGTCGTCCCTACGTCGCTACCACAAGCTGGGCGCACCCGAGCTGCTCGACGCAGGCGAGCTCACCGCCGGCGACGTTGCCCGCCGCCTCGGCGTCACCACCAGCACCGTCACCACCTGGGTCCACCCGTGGCCTGCTCCCCGCTCGAAAAGGCCTCTACAACCGCTGGTGCATCCCCTTCTCGCCCGAGCTCGAGCAAACCTGGCGCGCCTACCTCACCGCCTGCCGCCAAGTGCACGATGACATCGACCCCCGCCCACCCGGGCCCGACGAGCTCACGATCGCCCAAGTGGCCCGGGCGCTGAACATAAAGCCAGGCGTCGTGTACCACTGGGCCGACTGCGGGCACCTACCCACGAGACGCGGGCCGGCAGGTCGCAAATATGTCCACTTCACATCGGAGATCGAAGCCGCCTGCCGCCAACGCGTCTTCCGTTCATCCCACCTTCCCTCCGCCGTCAAAACCCAAGCCCCACCCGACATGACAGGAGACGCAGTATGAAGCCCCCTTCCCGCC
>JBEKNX010000573.1:0-2759 GCA_049522375.1 Acidimicrobiales bacterium
TCCCTTACGTTGGTCCCGATCATGCGTGGGCCGGGACGACGTCCACGACGCGCAGAGGCGTTGCGCCCGGTTGCCCCTGTGCGGCTAGGGCGGGCACTGACCGCAGCCTGGTCAGGGCGGTGGCCAGCAGCGGCGCCCCCGCCACCGCGGCGATGAGCCACAGGGTCGAGCGGTCCCCCAGTGCCCCGGCGAGGACGCCGGCGAGGAACGAGCCCAGGGGCATGGTGCCATTACGAAGAACTTCATGGTGGCGGTCATGCGCGCCGTCATGTCCGGGGGGGTTATGGCCAGGCGGAGGCTGACCTGGTTAACCCCGTACAAAGGCGACCCCAAGGCCCAGAAGAACCACCCTGCGACCAACAGCGCCATGGCATCCTCGGCTCGTGCCAACGGGAAGAGGGCGGGGCCAACCCAGCTGAGAGCGGCACCGATGACCATGGTGCGGCCGACCCCCAGGCGGCCGGTGACCCTACGCACTAGCGGCGCTCCGACCAGGTAGCCGACGTTGCCCAAGAAGAACACCAGCCCGATGGTCCCCGGCGAGTAGTGCAGCACTCGGGCCTCGAACAGCACCAGCACCACGTTGAGGGCGGCGCCGACGAAGTTGGAGGCCCCCGTGCCCACCGCGATCCAGCGCAGCAGGTCGTTGTGGGCGACGTAGGAGAGGCCCTCGGCCACTTGTCCCACCATGCCGGGATCATCTTCCGGGCCGGCGGGCGCCGGCTCGGGAGCGCGGATGGAGCGCACCGAAAGAGCGGCTACGGCAAAGCCGAAGGCGTCGGCCAGCAGGGCCAAAGGTGCCGACAGGGCCCGGACCAAGTAGCCCGCGAGGCCTGGTCCGACCAGCTGGGCCCCGGAGTTGGCGAAGGTGAGCCGGGAGTTGGCCTCGAGGAGCCGGGAGGTGCCCACCAGAGAGGGCAAGTAAGCCTGCCAGGCTATGTCGTAGAAAGTGCTCATGAGCCCGACGAAAACGGCGGCCCCATCAAGGACCCCGATGTCGACCGAATGCAGGGCCCACAGTATGGGCACGCAAGTCAGCACCGCCGCCCGGCCTAGGGCGGAGCCGAAGAGCACCGGCTTCAGCGGGGCCCGTTCCAGCCAAGCCCCGACGGGCAGGCCCACCAGCAGGTAGGGGAGGGTGCCGAGCGCGGCCAAGAGCCCCACCTGGGTGGCACTAGCGTGTAGCCCAAGGATGGCGGTGAGGGGGAGGGCCAGCAGGCTCACCTGAGCGCCCAGATTTGAGGCGCTGGCACTCAGGACTAGCCTTTGGAAGTCTGGGAGCCTTATCAGGGGCTTGGCTGGCTCGCTGGCCTCCTCCAGCGAGAGGCACGTACCTAGGTTGTCTTTCAGTCCCACGATTAAGTTCCCACCACCAAAATCAAGGCCAAGAAAGAGCTAAAAAACGGCCGTAACCTGACCAAGCCACGCACTAATGTTATCGTCTAGTGCAAGCGCTTGCAATCTATAACGCCTCGGAGAGTATGGGAGCTGTCGGCTCGGCGTGGCTGCTTAGCGTACCGGTGCGGTCGAGGCGCGGACCACGACATCGCCGACGAGCTCGACATGGCGGGCCCGGGCCGAGGGGGCGGCGCCTATGCGCTCCAGCAGTATCTCGACGGCCGTGGCACCCGCGGCTGAGGTGGCCGAGCGCACGGTCGTCAGTGGGGGAGAGAACAGCGCGGCATAAAAGATGTCGTCGCAGCCGGTGACGCTCACGTCGTTCGGTACGTGAAGACCGAGCTCCCACAGCCGCCCGATGACGCCGATGGCGGTAAGGTCGTCGAAGGCGAGCGCGGCCGTCGCCCCGGTGCTGGCAATGTCCTCAGCCGCGTTGCGCCCGCCTTCAAGCGTTGGCAGGTACGGCCCGAGGACATGGAGCGCCACGTTATGGGCGTGGGCGGCAGCCCGTACCGCGCTCAGGCGCTCCTTGTTGGACCATGATGCCCTGGGGCCCTGGAGGTAGGCGACCTCTCGGTGGCCGAGCCTTACCAAGTGGGAGACGAGCTCAGCCATCCCGGGACCTGCGAGGCATGACACGGAGGGGATCCGCCGGACCGCTCGATTAAAGAGGACCGTTGGCACCGCTTGTGCCACTTTGACGAGCCCTGCTTCCTCGGACCGGGGTGAGCAGACGATAACCCCGTCCACCTGGCCGGTCACTCGCCACAGCAAGCGCTGTTCGCGATCGGCATGCTCTCCGGTCTCGCAGAGCAGAAGGGAGTACCCGGCCTGCTCGGCGCGGTTCTCAGCACCACGGATCAACTCCGGGTAAAAGGGGTTGGTGATGTCGGGGACCAGTAAGGCGAGGGCCATGGTGCGCCCTGTGGCTAGGCCCCGGGCGCTGGCGTTGGCCTGGTAACCGTACTCGGCGGCGATGGCGAGCACGCGCTGTCGGGTCGCCTCGTTGACCAGACCGGGACGGCTGAGCGCTCGTGACACGGTCGCGGCGGAAACCCCCGCGGCGCGGGCAACTGTCTCAAGTGATGCTCCCAACAGCAAGCTCCTTTGCCGCTATCTGCCGGCTAAGAGACGGCAGTACTTGACGGGTCCATACCCTAGGGCTATCCTATTATGTAAGCGCTTGCAATGCGTAACGCCCTCGATAACTGTGGGAGCGGGTGCGTACTACGGGCGGACGGGGGAGCCGCGCCGGGCCCGCCTGTTGACGAGAGGGGACATCGTCGCAGGTTGGGCTCCGGAACAGCTTCCCAACCGATGGGTAACAACATGACAGGAGGGCAAAAGCGTTGAGTGTTGCA
>JBEKNX010000574.1:0-2734 GCA_049522375.1 Acidimicrobiales bacterium
GGCCTCGACCCGGTCGCGCAGATCGTGACCGAACAGCTCGAAAGCAACCCGGCGGTGCGGATCCTCGGCGTGGCGGTGATGTTTGTCCCCGCCAACGGGACGGCGATCTTGGAGACAGCCCGCTCGAAGATCAAAGAGCTGATCGGCCCCGAACTACTTTTCGACAACTTCGTCCGGTCGGCACCGGCCATTGGCGACGCCTGCCGAGCCAAGGGCCAGCTGGCCTACGAGTACGAGGAAGATGCGGCCGGCGCCGAAAAGTGGTGGAAGGCGAGACGGGAGGGCCGCAAGACCAAGGGGTTCTCGGCGGCGGCCTCGAACCTCGCCGGCGATTACGAGGCGCTTGGCCACGAGGTCTTTGCTCGCTACCTGGACTTCTTGAAGAACGAGCCTGTTGGCGAGCTTGTTTGATGGCGAAGACCGTGGAACCAAGTGGGGCAGTGGACCCGAGAGCGCATGTGTCTAAGCTGCGCCAACTGGGCCTGAGCCGGCCGGGGCAGGACCTTCTCGCCCCGCCCGCCCAGAGCCAACCGGCGGCGCCTGGTGGCAACAACGACAGCGCTGGCACTGACGAGCACTCAACGCGTCGTGGGCAGGCGCGTACGGCGCCACGGGGGCGGCGGGCAGCGACCACTGTGGCCGGCCGGACCCGGTCGACCACGCTCTACCTATCAGGTCCAGCACGGGCGAAGATCGTGGGGGCTAAGGAAAAGGGGCGTTCGATGGCCGACGCCATCCTGGACGCCCTGAGCGGCGAGTTCGAGTCCGTAAAGGCCAACCCAGCCCCAAAGGCATTGGGGGAGGTGGACCCCGTACTGGGGATCGCTCGGCGCCCCAAGGGGAAAGGCATCATCGACGGGCGGCCCCACGCAGTCAAGTTCAGCTTCGAGGAGAAAGAGGCACTGGCGCGCCTGGCCCGGGCTGCCGGGCTATCGGTCTCCACGCTGGTCAACTCGTGCGTCGAACGCCACACCTGGTGAACCAGGTGCCCCACCCTCCACCAGCAGCTTTCTGTACTGACGACGATGGAGCCGACTGTAGGTGCCGCCGTCGCTCCGGTCTCCGTGCTGGGCTTTGACGTCGGTACCGGCCAAGCGGAGCTTGGATAAATACAGACCGAGCGGTGGGCAGAGCAGGGGTGAGCGGCCCAAAGGCTTTTCATGGGACATCCTCGAGCTGGGAGCGCCACTGGCGTTGGCTGCCCAACGCTGCCCTGAACTAGGCGGAGAGGTCGCCCTGGGCAGGGCGGGGGAGCGGGGAACAGGAAGGTTGTCGGTTTCTACAGCGGGAGCAAGTGGGACCTTGCCGTAATGAGCGGGCGGCGATATGAGAGGCGAGGAGAGAGAGACCTGATCACACCCTGGCCATGTTGGCGAACCGGGTGAAATGGTCCAAGAACGCAAGCTGTGTCATGCCCGTGGGCCCGTTGCGGTGCTTGGCAATAATTATCTCGGCGGCGCCCTTGTCAGCCGAGTCCTTGTTGTAAACCTCGTCCCGGTAGATGAACAAGACGACGTCCGCGTCCTGCTCCAGGCTCCCAGACTCCCGGAGGTCAGCCAGGACGGGACGTTTGTCGGCTCGAGCCTCCAAGTTGCGGGAGAGCTGAGAGAGGGCCACGATCGGTACGGACAGCTCGCGTGCCAAGATCTTGAGGCCTCGGCTTATCTCTGACACCTCGACCTGGCGGCTCTCGCTTGACCCGTGCCCCGACATGAGCTGTAAATAGTCCACCACGATCAGCCCCAAGCCCTCCCGGCTTTTGAGCCGACGGGCCTTGGCTCTTATTTCCATCACCGTAAGGTTGGGGTTGTCGTCTATGAACAAGGGGGCCTCGCCCAGCTTGGCGATGGCGTTCACCACTTTGGGCCAGTCCGACTCGTGCAGCTTCCCGTTCCTCATGCGCAGTGAGTCGACCCGTGCCTCGGAGCACAGCAACCTTTGAGTGAGCTCGAGGTGGCTCATCTCCAGGGAAAAGAACAGCACGGGTAGCCTCTTCTCGATAGCCGCGTAGGAGGCGGCACCAAGAGCAAAAGACGTCTTGCCCATCGACGGGCGGGCCCCCACGATCACCAGGGCGCTCGGCTGCAAACCGGACAACCTCTCGTCCAGGTCCGCATAACCCGTCGGCACCCCCGTTATCGCGTCGCCCCGGTTGTAAAGGGCCTCTAGATGGTCGAGACTGGCGGCCAAAAGCTCCCTGAGAGGTTTGAGGGAGTCGGTGACCCGCCGCTCGACGATGTCGAACACCATCGCCTCGGCCCGGTCCAATGTCTCGGCGACGTCCTCGGGGAGGGAGTAGCCCATCTCGGCTATCTCCCCGGCGACGCCGATGAGGCGGCGCAACAAGGCGTGCTCCTCGACGATCCGGGCATAGCGGGCAGCACTGGCAATAGCCGGCGTACTGGCCTGCAGCGCTACCAGGTTGCCAAGACCGCCAACGGCCTCCAGCAGGTCAGCCCGCTTGAGCTCGTCGGCGACGGTGACCGGGTCGGCCGGCTCACCTTGGGCGTACAACGAGCACACAGCCTCAAAAACATGACCATGGGAGGGGCGGTAGAAATCGGCCGCCTTGCAACATTCGACAGCCGCCGCGATGGCGTCGCGCGACAGCAGCATCGCCCCCAGCAGTGATTCCTCCGCCTGTAGGTCGTTAGGGGGCACCCGGGCGGTTCCTCGGGTGGCGTCTGCACCTACTGAACGGAGGGCGAGTTGTGGGGATCTGGTCATTTTGCAG
>JBEKNX010000575.1:0-2688 GCA_049522375.1 Acidimicrobiales bacterium
TGGCCTGGCGTGCCCAGCGCGATCCCGTAGGCCCCGGACTCCTCCTCGTTCCACCCGGCCCCGATCCCGAGCTCCAAACGCCCCCCAGAAACGATGTCGAGGGTAGTCGCCATGTTCGCGAGGACCGCCGGGTGGCGATAATGGATGCCGGTCACCAGAGTTCCCATACGCAGGCGCTTCGTCGCCTGGGCCAGCGCCGTCAGGGTTACCCAGCCCTCCATGCAAGGGCCGGCGCTGTCGGAAAAGATCGGGTAGAAGTGGTCGAAGGTCCAGCCCGACTCGAAAAGCTCGATGTCGTCGGCCACCTTCCACACAGCGAGCATGTCGGCCCAGGTCGTTTCCTGCGGCGAGGTCTTGAAAGCGAAGCGCATAGGCCCAAGCTAGTCCGGTCGGCTTGCGACCCGTATAGGCGTCTGCATCACGGAACGGGTGGAGGTTAGCGGGCTTTCCGGATAGACGCGAGTTAGCCATTGTTGACGGTGAGGGGCCCATTTAGCCCCGACCTGGCGAGTCCTTCGGGCCCACCGCGTGGGGTTGTGCTCGACCTGGTTCCCGTTCGAGCAGCAGCTTCGCGGTCACGACCGCTCCGTCGGTGCGGATAGTGCCGGCCACGGCGGTTGCTCGTTGGCGGGCCTCGGGGGCCAGGGCCGTCGTGAGCGCATCCGACAAGGACTCGGCAGTCGGAGCCGGGCCGTCGTGTGCCGCGCCGATGCCCAGGTCGGCCACCCGGCGGGCCCAGTACGGCTGGTCCGCCATCTGGGGTACCACCACCTGCGGCGCCCCCGCTCTGGCGGCCGTCGTCGTTGTGCCCGCGCCGCCGTGGTGCACGACGGCGGCCACCCGGGCGAACAGTGCTTGCTGGTTGACCTCGCCGACAGCGAAGCAGTCGTCCCGGTCGTCGATCAGGTCCAGCTCGGCCCAGCCGCGGGCAACGACAGCGCGACAGCCTTGCGCACGGATCGCCTCGATGGCCACCCGGGCGATGTCCTTCGGGGTGCGCATGCTGCCGAAGCCCACGTAAACCGGTGGTGTGCCGGCGTCCAGGAACGCTACCAACTCGGCCGGGAGCGGGCGCTCGTCCAGCAGGGCCCACGCGCCCGTTTGCACGACCTCGAGATGCGCCGGCTCCTGCCACGGGCCCAGGGTCGGGTCAGCCGCCAGCCAGGGGTGGTCGGTGAAGCCGAAGTGGTAGACGTTGTCCACCGCGGGAAGGCCGATCGACGCCCGGCGGGTGTTGAGCGCCGCGCCGAACAGCTCGTTCGCGATCTGGGCTTGCAGGTCCCACAGCGCCCGGTTGTCGGTCACGTCCGGTGGGAACGGTCGACCCGGGAACGGAGTCGGCGCATGGTGCGGCGAAGGCAGGAAGATCGGACAGTAGGCCGCGTAGACGTAGCGGATGCCGAGCTTCTCGGTCACCGACCGCGCGCTCGCCGCGGCCGGCAGCAGACCGGTCGCCAGCAACGCATCAAATCCCTCGGCTGCCGCGGCGAGGGTGTCGAACTGGGCGGCCATCACCTCGGCCGCGAGCCGGGGCAGGTCGGCCGGCGACGGCCGCGCCGCTCCCTGCACCAGCGGGCGTACCGGGGGGCCGGCCAGCACCAGGGGCACGCCGACCTCAGCTGGCCGCTCTGCGCGATCCACCGGCACGCACATCTGCACTTCCGCGCCGAGTTCGCGCAACTGCACCGCGAGTCCCACCAGTGGTTCGACGTCACCGCGCCCCCCATACGTCGACAACAACACACGCATTTCGCGACTCCTATCTCCGTAGGTTCTGGCCTCGGAAAGTTGGTAACGCGGCGGCCGTCTAGACATCGATCACATCGTTTTACGGAACGGGCTGCATTCGCGCCAGATCAGAGCGTATTCTGCGCCTCCTCGCTGATATGTGCGCCCTTCCGCCCCGCGCCAGATTCGGCAACTTGCTTAGATCCACCTCGGGAGTTCGAGGGTTTGAGATTCTCGAACGTTGAGTGAGGCGGGCTCGCTCGCGAATCGGCTGCCGTTCACCGTTGGTGTTCTGGCTCACGAACGGCCAGCGGCCCGCCGCACTCACCCGGCGAGGAGTGGCTCGAGAGAGGTCTGCTCCGCCAGAAGTTGCATTGCCCTCCTCGCCTCACACTCAACTACGAGGAGGAGACATGACGAACGACGTGATGATCGCGGTCGACCGGCACAAGGGGAGCAACACGCTCGCTGTGCTCGACCCGGTGACGAAGACCCCGATCGACGGGGCCCGTTTCGAGAACGAC
The DNA here is from genome assembly GCA_049522375.1 of Acidimicrobiales bacterium. Lineage (GTDB taxonomy): Bacteria > Actinomycetota > Acidimicrobiia > Acidimicrobiales > Palsa-688 > Fen-671. The sequence goes on from JBEKNX010000575.1 coordinate 2,253, forward strand.
ACGGCCGGCTATGACGAGCTGATGTCCTTCGCCAGGCGCTGGGATGAGCGCCGCTGGGCGGTGGAGGGGTGCCACGGTGCAGGCCGCTCCCTCGCCCAGCGGCTCGTGGCCGACGGAGAGGTTGTCTATGACGTCCTGCCGAAGCTCGCGGCGAGGGTGCGCGTGTTCTCCCTGGGGCACGGCCGCAAGACCGACAAGGACGATGCGGTGTCGATCGGCCGCGTGGCGATCGACGGCGAGGGCATTGCCGAGGTGGCGAAGGACGACACGACCGTCAGCCTTCGGCTGCTGTGTGACCGTCGCGAGGAGCTCGGCGCGCTCCGAACTCAGGCGGTCTGCCGCCTGCACCGCCTCCTCGCTGAATTGACTCCCGGCGGAATGCGACAGCCCATCACCGCCCTGAAAGCCGAGGCAGTGCTCGCAAAGCTTCGCCCGA
>JBEKNX010000576.1:0-2680 GCA_049522375.1 Acidimicrobiales bacterium
CTCCTTCGCCCGTAGGCCCTGGGCTTCCAAGCTGGCACCGGCCCAACCGGGGCACGGCCGGCCCCGCTGGTCGCATAGGTGCGCCCGGCCTTCGGCGAGGGCCGCCCGCAGGACAGCGCAGATCTCGGCCGCCCTGGAGACCGCCTTTTCTGTCGAAGCAGCGACGGCGGCCAAGGCCTCACGGACCTCGCCCAGCGCCACCTCGAGGCGGGCCAAGGCGACGGGGTCGGCACCGAGCTCGCCGAGACGGCCGACCGCAGTACCGGCCAGATCGTCGAGGCGGGCCACCAGAGAGCTCACTACCGACGCCACGTCCCCCGCGGTGGTGCTGACGGGCCGGGATGGCTCGGCGTGGTTGTCGGGCCGGGCGCCAGTCACGACCGCAGATCCTGGGACGCCCTGGCCCAGGGCGTCAAGGTGGCGGTGCACCCACGCCAGGCCAGCGGTGTCCAGTACTTCTTTTGCCCGGGTGACGGTGACATAGCCGAGCATGGCCAGCTCCCTGGGGACGGGCAGGAGCTGGCCGGACTTTGGTTCGCGGGGCTCCTTGAAGTCGTAGGCAACCCGGACCTTGGCCCACTCCAGCCCCTTCGCCTTATGGGCTGTAGAGACCACGAGCTCAGCCTCGTCGGTAGCCACGGTGCCTTCGATGGCCTCGATCACGGTGCTGGCGCCGTATGAGCCGATCATGCGGACGGCCACGGCGAGGTCCGAGCCGAACGGGTCGTTCTCGGCATAAGCCTGCACGGCCGCCCAGTTGGGGAACGCGACCAGCTCGGGGTGCTCACAGGGTTTGCCCTCTTGCATCCGCTGGGCCGCCCTGGCCAAGGCAAGCACCTCGCTGCCGTCGCCTTCGAGGTGGACCTTGGTCCCCTTCGCATGCGCAGCGAGGACCTCGTCGATCGTGGTGGCGTTGGTACGGCACAGCACGGCGTCCGGCTCAGCCAACTCGGCCAATGCCGAGCTCCGACTAGGGTCCCCGACGACGCGTAGGTCCGAACCGACGATCCCGAGCCATACGTTGGCTTCGTCGGCTATGGCCGCGCCGAACCTCCATGACTGCGACAACGCAAGCCGGTGCCGAGCCTCGACGCGTGCGAGGAAGTCGCTAGCGCCTCTCCACGAATTGTGTGTCACGATCCCATCGCCCACATAGGTATGGTCCCGCTCGACGCTCATAGACCAGACGGCGCCATCATGACGCTCCCTGGACACCTGTATGGGTTCCCACCGTTGGTGGGTCACCCGCTTGCCCTTGGCGTCATAGGCATTGGCCGCCGGCAGCATCTCCATGCCGTCCAAGAGGTTGCTAGCCCGTGTGACGGTGGCGCGACGCGCCGCCGGCATCAGCTGACCACGTTCCCATAGCGGGTACTCGAGGTTCCGACCGAACGCTGTCAACAGGGAGCTCGCGTCGACGGCATTGTCCCCGATAACCTTCCAAATGTCGTCCAAACTGGCCTGGGTCAGGCCCACTACCACGCTTTGTTCCGCACGGAAGGTCAGGTCGGGCACCCGGTATTTCCAAGCTGCCGTCGCTTCGGCCACGCAGGCGGACGTACGGTCCTGGTAAACAGCCAGTACCCATAAGGCGTCAGCCTTCTCGCCGGCCGCCCGCGCTATGGCGCCCAAACGACCCTGCTGCGAGGCGTAGCGGGCGCGGGAAATGCCTACCCGGTAGTCGTTACCCCGGCGCATGACATACAGGACGTATTTACCAGCCCAGGCCTTGCCGAACCGGACGATGCATTCATGGTCGGGGGTATAGCGGGTCGTGATCGCCCCCACTTCGACTTTGACCAAGGGCCCGGGATGGTCCCGCTGCTCATTACGGCTGACCCGGCTGCCCGTTCTACGCAGGAAGGAGTGAGCCATATCATAGCTCACCACCATGTCCCCCGCTTTCACCTGCTCGATGGGCACCGCTTCGGTATAAGTGACTGGATTACCCACATAATCCTCACGCCGTATATGCATCGCCTCCTTGCGACAGGCCCGGCAGGATGTCTTGCCACGCCAGGTGTACAAATTGGCGGGGTCTGTGAGCGAATGGCCACGGCCACAGGTGGGCCTTTGGCGCACCACGGTTACCATCGTCTCGGCCGGTTGGCAATAAAGCGCCTGGGCCGAGTCGCCCACCGCCACCAGCTGGGCATGGTCTTGGCGGCCGACGACGTCGGCGACGCATGCATCGGCGTCTTGCGCCTCGTCGTACAGGATGACGTCGTAGTCCAGCTTTGGCTGAGAAAGCTGCCAATGCTTCAGGTAGACGTCGTGGTAGGCCCGTAACTTCCCGTCCGTCGATGTGAGGTCTTGCCATGCCTTTTTCGCCAATGCCACCACCGCTTCGGTGAGCGGTCCTAGGCAGGCGGCGTCTAAGCCCTCGGGGACGGTGAAGTGCTCGGCGCTGACCTCCGGTCCCGCCGAACGGCAAAAACGGGCCACCGTTGTCATGGCCATGGTCGCCATGGCGGCTGGCTCGAAGCTGGCAACCCCTGCGCGAAGTCCCCTCGCTCCGAGCACCGTAGCGTTGTACGAGCTCGGCCGACGAGGGCCGGACAAGCGTTGTTTCAACTGGGCCCCAAAGCGCGGGTAGGCGAGCGCATGGGCCGTCTTGCACTTGACGTTGCCGGGAAAAGAGGCTGCTGCTTCCATTTGGACGGCCTTATTGAACGCGACG
>JBEKNX010000577.1:0-2674 GCA_049522375.1 Acidimicrobiales bacterium
GAAGAAGCGACGTCCGACGAACATGTACAGGTAGCGCGCATCATCGACATCCACAAGGCACTGATGGCAAACGTCCACAATTCAAATGTGGCAGGAAGAATCCAGGACTCCCAGCATGAAGGGATAGTTCGGTTGTCGTCTGGTGCGTGCAGAGGCCGAAGGGGCGATCTCAACGATCTGTGGCTCAGTGCTTCCACCCCCTCACTGACGCCCGTCCCCCTTCGAGGGGGGACGGTTGTCGTCGGGGTAACCGGGCCGAGCGCGCGCCAGAGGGCTGGGAACAGGACCGGGTGTTGGCTTCAGGGCCGTCGTGTGCCAGCGGTGGTCTTGGCAGCGCGTTGTTCTTCGCCCTTCACCGCATAGACGAGGCGGAGCTTGGTCCCAGGGTAAATAGTCCCGGTCGCGTTCAGTTCGTCGCACAAGGCGGCTATCGCCCGGCTCCGGCGGGGCTCGGACAGCGGCTCCAGCGAAACGTGCAGTTCGTCGCCAACGACCTGGACGTCCGCCGAGGACCGGAACGCTTCGGAAAGAAGGGTGCGGGCTTCGTCCTCGGCCCGGCGGTAGTGAGGCCCGAGAAAGGCTGCCAACGACGAAGTCGCGTTGTAGGTGGCCATCCTGATGGCGTCGTGGAGGCGCTTGCGCTCGGGGGCGGAGCGGACGGCGTCTGGGTGCAGGTCCCCCAGGGCCACCCGGGCAGGGACCTTCGCCTGGGCGGCTTTGGCCTTGGCGACGGCGTCCTTGGCCTTCGTTAGCGACTCGGTCGCGGCCGCGATCGCCTTGTTGGCTTCTGCGGGCGCCAGGCCGCCCTCAGTGCCGTCGGAAACTGCCCGGGCGAGGGCGGCCTCGGCCAGGGCTTGGGCGGCTTTTGCCTCTCTTACTTTCTTGGCCGCTACCTTCTTGGCCGGGTTGGGCACCGTGCGAGCGGGGTCGTCAGCCAGCTTGGCGTAGCTGTCCAGGGCGTCCAGGCCGAGGCGGTGGCGCATGTAACGGAAGAAATTTTCCTGGCGCCAGCGGCAGAAGCACCAGTACGCCACCTCGGCGGCCGAGAGGTCGGCCCGGGTGGTGACCACCTGGGTCTGGTGGCCGCTGTTGGGGTCGAGCCGGGTGACCTGGCGGGCGGCGAAGTAGCGAGCACGTTTGGCGTCCTTGTAGCTGAAGCGGCACTGGCGGTCGGCGAGCCAGTACGACTGGTGCCGGCCGAGGTCGTCCACGAGCTCGTGCTCTAAGAAGCTGGCGCGGGGTTCGGGCCGGCTCTTGCCTTTTTTGTAAGTGAGCAGGTCGAAGCCGGTTGCCACCAGTTCGGCAAAGAGCTTGGGGGACCAGCCCCCGCGGTCGAAAACTATTGTCGGGCGGGCGTCGGGCCCGACAAGGGCCCTTATCTCTTCTACGGCCCTTTTCAGCTCGCCCGTGAGCGACGCCCCCGGCTCCGCCGACCACACGAGCACTCCCTGGCCTTTTCGGTCGCACACCCAGGTGTCCACTTCGGCCGGCGCCGACAGCCGGGCGCGCGCCAGGTGGGCCTTGGGTAGGCGGGACTTGCCGAAATAGGCCCGTACGTGGCCGTCTATGTAGAACATCCCAGCGGGCACGGCACCCAGGTGCTTTTTTGCCAGGGAGCGCAACAGCTCTGCCGAGCGGCCCCGCTCGGCCAGCTCGGCCATGCGACGGCGCAGCGTGCCCACCTCGGGCGCCCGGTCGAGCCCGATGAGCCGCCCTATGTCCGCCGGGCAGAGCCGCCTGAGCCCTTCGGCGCGCGGCTCCCCGATAAGAGCAGTGAACACGACCGTGAGCACGAGCGCCCGCAGAGAGTAGAAAGCAGCCCGGACCGCGTCGTAGACCTCGGCGAAGGCGTCGAGCAGCCCTGTGGCGACGAGGGTGGGCAGGACGAGCAGCGCCCCGGCAAAAGGCAGCGATGCCCCCTCGGTAATTACCGGGTGGGCCCCGAGGAGCACCCCGGCGCGCGCCAGGGCGCGTTCTTCGGTGCGGGCCAGGGGCGGGGCCAGGGGGAACAGTTCGCCCTGGACGGCCGCCGGGAGCGCTGGTGCGGGCGGGCGAGCCGGGGGCCAGCCCCCGAGGCCCCGGCGTACGGTGGAGGGGTCGAGCCCTACCTCCCTCGAGATGGCGAGCAGCCCCATTCCTTTGGCCGCCAGCACCCCGAGCTCCCCGCGCACCTCCTCGGTCAGTTTGCTGGCTCGTTTCGGGCCCATCTTCTTCGGTGCCAGGCCCTCGGCACCTGAGCGGGACCAGGAGTTGTGCCACTTGCGGAACGCCTCGTAGGTGACCCCGAAGCCGGCTGCCACCTCGCCCGGGCTGGCGGCCCCGGTCTCGACGAGCTGCACCGCTGCCAGGCGCCGGCCGGCGACGTCACCGGGCTCCCAGCACCACGCCGCCATGCCCCAGAGGAACACAGCACCGCCCTCTTCGTTCTCCACGAGGTGGACGCCGTGGTTCAGCGCCACCGAGCCGGTCGCGACAAGCGGGAGAGGTTGTCCTTTGCGCACAGGCCCAATCCCAGCACCCCGGAGCACCTCGGCCACAGCCACAACTATATTCTCCCATATAGAGCTGGTCGGGTGGTGGGTTTCCCTTTCTACTTCAAGGCGACTTCACTACTGTGCTGGGAGTCCTGGATTCTCTCTACCATTAGCAATGGTGTCCCTTGATGTTGAGTCTT
>JBEKNX010000578.1:0-2668 GCA_049522375.1 Acidimicrobiales bacterium
CCTGTGCCGCCAGGGACCTCAGCGCTTCCTCCAGCCAGGCTCCCGGCCTACAGGTCACGACGACTGCCACCACGGGGGGTGCGCCCGGCTCAACCACCATCTGTGGTCCCGAGCGTAGCAGGACCATTTGTGGACGCCCGGGGTACCCTGGTCCTATGTCCGACGTCAATTTCGCCAAGGCGGCCAAGGTCCTTGAAGACCCGGCGTTCGTAGCCATCGGCTTCGGCGTGCTCGGGTTCCAGCGGGCTCAGGTCTTCAGGCACGCGGTGCAACGGCGGGCAAAGGGGCTCTACGGCGACCTGGCCCCGTTGCGCCAGATGGTGGACGACGCCGCCGGTGGCGTCGCCTCCATGCTGCCACCCGAGGCGGTGGAGCTGGCCAGGGCGACCGGTAGCCTGGTCGCTTCCCTGCCCGGCGAGGCGCGGGAACTGGCCAAAGAGGCGGTGGCCGTTGGCCGGTTCGCCTTCCAGGTGGTGCGGGCGCCGGTCGCCAAACGGGCGGCCTACCCCTAACGCCCGGGCTACGCTCTAACGCCTGGGCTACTGCTCGAAGCTGGCCAGAACGTCGGCCAGCGTCCGGTCCAGGGGTATGTCCGGCCGCCAGCCGGTGAGGGCCTTGATCCGGCGGGGGTCGCCTGACACCTCGGGAACATCGACTGGCCTGGCCCGCGCCGGGTCGACCCAGATGGGCACGTCGGTGCCGGCGATCTCCATCATGCGGCGGAGAAGATCCGATATCAGGACCGCCTTTCCCCCGCACACGTTGTAGACGCTCCCGGGTTCGCCGTGCACCATCAAGAGGCGGTAAGCGCGCACGATGTCACGGACGTCTGTCATGTCGCGGCTCACCTCCAGGTTGCCCGTCGTGATCCGGTCGAGATCGCCCCGGGCAGCGCGGGCCACCTGCGCGGCCAGGTCCGGGACGACGAAGCCCGGGCCCTGCCCCGGCCCGGTGTGGTTGAAGGCCCTGGTGCGCACCACCTCCAGCCCTCGGCCCAACCAGGCCTGCAAACCGATCATCTCGGCCGACGCCTTACTGGCCGCATAGGGGGTGACAGGAGCCAAGGGCTGGTCTTCTCCGATGGGTAGAGCGGCGGCGGGCACCTTGCCGTAGACCTCGGCCGAGGAGATGATAAGGACTCGCGGTCGGCGGTCCGAATTAGCCGCCGCCGTGCACAGGTTCAGGGTCCCCACGGCGTTGACGGCGAACGTCCCCACCGGATCTTCCCAGGACAGGCGCACGCTCGATTGGGCCGCCAGGTGGTATACGGCGTCAAAGGCCGCTGTGGCCAGGACATCCTCCAAGGCGCCGGGATCGGTGATGTCCGTGGTCTCGGTCAGCCCCAGGACCTCGTCACCGCTCTCGCGCAGGTGAGCGAGAAGCCAGGGCCCGACGAACCCATTGCTCCCCGTAACGAGTGCGCGCACGCAACGATCATCGCAGAAGTGGGCTCGGGCGAGGCAAGAGCGCCACCCAACTGAGTGGCCAGGTCGGGGCCGGCAGGTGGCTCTCGCCTCAGGGCACCAGCTCGCGGTACACCTGCAGAGTCGCCGCCGCCGTCGACGCCCACGAGAAGAGCTCGGCTCGACGCCGTCCCTTCTCGGCCATCTCCGCCCGGCGTGGGCCATCGGCCAGGAGCGCGGCGATCGCCTCCGCCCAGGCGCCGGCATCGCCGGGAGGAACGAGCAGGGCGGCCGCCCCGGCCACCTCCCGGATGGCGGCGATGTCCGATGCCACTACGGGAGCGCCTGCGGCCATCGCTTCGAGGACAGGGAGCCCGAAGCCTTCGTGGAGGCTGGGGAAGGCGAACACGGTCGCCCCTGAGTACAGGGCCCACAACTCGGCGTCGGTCACGCGCCCGATCTGGCGGAAACCCGGGCCCAGCCGGGCCAGTTCGGCCGCGGGCAGGAGGGCCGAGTTCTGCCAGCCCGGGTACCCGGCGAGCACCAGCACTGGCGGGCTCGTCCCCCTGAGCCGTCGCCGGGCCAGCTGCGCCATGGCGGCGACCAGTGTCCCCACCCCCTTGCGGGGTTCCAGGCTGCCCACCCACAACACGTACGCCAGGCCGCTGAGGTGGTAGCGCAGAATGACCTCTGCTGTCTCGTCCGGTCCCGGCCGCGAGCCGGGAGGATCGACCCCGTAGGGGACGACACGCACCCTGTCCGCCGGCAGCGACATGTGCTCCGCCACTTCGTCGGCCGCCGCCGCTGTGCCCGTTATCACCCTGTCGGCCCGGCGCCAGGCGGCCCGGGCGCCCAGGGCGTGGAACCACCGGCCCCGGGCCGTGAAGGCCTCGGGAAAGATCCAGGGAGCAGCGTCGTGGATGCTCACCACCAGGGGCAGGCCGCGTTTGGGGGGCACGGCCAAGGACGGGGCGTGCACGAGGTCAACACCGCCCGACCATCGCCGCGGGGGCCAGCCCAGCAGGTGCCACGCATCGTAAAGGACAGGGCGCGGCAGTGGTAATACCAGGGGTGGGGCCACTTCCTGCAGGCCGAACTCGCTCCAGGCCGCCCGCAGCTCTTCGGGAGCGTGCCGGGCTACGACCGGTTGGACGTCGACGCCGAGACGGGCCAGGTTGGCGGCCAAGCGGGCCGAGTAACGGCCGACGCCGCCAGGGGACGGCGAAAGGAGCTGCTCGAGGTTCAGTGCGACTCGCAAGGAACTC
>JBEKNX010000579.1:0-2666 GCA_049522375.1 Acidimicrobiales bacterium
AGCTCCCCCTGGAGATGCGCGAGCTGCTGCCGGCCACCAAGGACGTGAAGCCGCGCCTGGCCGCCCTGGCCCGCCTCGAGCGCGCCAGCACCCTGGACGCCCCCACCCGCCTGCGCCTAGAGGGCCGCTGCTTGCTTCAGCGCTATGGCTTCGACGACGGCCGTGGCCCAGCGCCGGTACCAAGCAGTGCGCCCAGTAGGAGCGTCGCCGTCTGGCGGTAGCGGTACGGGAGCCCGGAGGCCCACCAAGGCTGGCTGGGGCGACGAGGCCACCCGGGCCATGTACGGCAGCGGCGGTGGCGGGCGGTCCTTCATCTCGGCTCCTTCAGTCCGGTCGGCTTGCTGCCGACGTCGTTAGATTGCCTGGGCAGGGTTCCCGAAACCTTCCCGCCCGGGCGAACGGGTAAGACGGGCGGTTCGTGGACCCTCCGTGCACGGGCCCGCCCCCTGGGGCTCTTTGTCATCGGCTGGGCGCGCTTGCCGATCACAGCGGGCCCTGCTCGGTGTGGTTGATCCAGGGGAACGTGTCCTCGGCATTGGCAAAACATGTGCCGACACCCTGCATGCCGGTATAAGCGCCGGTGCCGCCGGTGACCACCCAGGTGCAGCCCGGGCCGGTCGTCAAGGGCCGCCGGTGCGGCCGCGAACGCGGGTGCCAAAAGGACCGCCTTCAGCGAAGCTGTGCCGCTGCCTTTGGCGATTGCGGGCGGGAGCGTCCCGTTCGCCATTTTCTGACCTCCTTTTGCACGGGCTCCCTTGTGCGCCCGCTGAGAATTGTTGGACATTGCGCAGCTCTTTCCTGAGAGCCAGTTGTTGCGGCGAGGCAAGGTGTTCCTACCAGGCACCTCAGGAGCGGAGGTCGAAAACGAGCCGGGCTTCCACCGTGCCCTGTCCCACCTCGGCCATCGCTTCGTTCACCTGCTCGAGCGCCCGGGTCTGTTTCACTACCGTGGTGCGGCCCGAGGCGTGGAGCTCAAAGGTCTCGGCCAGGTCAGCCCGGGTCCCGACGAAGGAGCCGATGACTTTGACCTCTTGGACGATGGTCTGGAAGATGGGCAGGTGCATCGTGTTTTCCTTCGGCGCGCCCACCGCGACGATCGTCCCGCCGCGCCGGAGGCTCCTGAAGGCCTGCTCGTAGGGTTCGTTGGCGGACGCGGCGACGATCGCGACGTCCGCTCCCCCGAGGGCTTGGACCGCCTCGGCGGCGTCTTGCCTGGCGCTGTTGACTGTGTACGCGGCACCGAGCTTTTCGGCCAGAGCGAGCCTGGCGTCTTGCCTGTCGATAGCCACGACGGTCGCCCCCGCGACCTGTGCGTACTGTGTAGCGAGGTGGCCGAGGCCGCCGATGCCGAAGACAGCAACGAGGTCCGAGGAGCGCGTCCCGGAGGCTTTTACCGCCTTGTAGGTGGTGACCCCGGCGCACGCCAGCGGTGCCGCGTCGAAGGGGTCGACTGTGCCGGGCACACGGCCGACAAAGGCGGCCTCGGCCACCGCGTACTCGGCAAAGCAGCCGTTGACGATGAAGCCGGTGTACCTGGCCTGGGGGCAAAGCGTCTCCCGGCCCGACACGCACAGCTCGCACGCCCCACACGCCCAACCAAGCCAGGGGACTGCGACCCGGTCGCCTTCTCTGAGGCTGCCAACGCCGTCGCCCAAGCGCTCGACAATGCCCACCCCCTCGTGGCCAGGGATGAGCGGCAGCGGGGGCTTGACGGGCCAGTCCCCGTGTGCCGCGTGGATGTCGGTGTGGCAGAGCCCGCAGGCTTCGAGCCTTACGAGCACCTGGCCGTGCCCCGGTACCGGGAGCGGCACGTCCTCAACCTGCAGCGGTTGGTCAAAACTCCTAATCACTGCTGCCCTCATGGTGACCTCCTGGTGTTGTGGGCTGTTCTCAGGCACGCGGGAGAAATCGTCACGCTGCGTTTTCCCGAAGTATCCCCGTGTGTAAAGGAAGAATGATCTAAGCGATAACGGGTATTCGGTTCGTGAACGACCTCTCCATCAGCGCGGCGTGACTGAAGGGGAACGTTCCAACCGGGCTATTTCAGTGGGATCACCGAGAACGTGCCGCTGCCAGGCCATTTCAACCCACGCGGTCGAGTTCCCGGGTGTCGACCGTGAGGGTTAGGGCTCGATAGCGACCGCCCATGGCCCGTTCAGCCCGGTGTGCGGGCCGGCGATGGTGACGGTGGGCTTTGGGGAGCCCGATCTCATCAGCTGTGCCTTGGTGAACTCGACGACCGCCCACGGGCCGCCCGGCGCTGAAGGTTGCGCGTACGGGACCCACAGGTCACCTGAGGAACTGACAGCGACGTCGCCGGGGCTCGAGTATGAAGAGGAGATGACCACCTTCGCGGCCGGGAAGCCGGACTTGGCCAGTTGTTCCTTGGTGAACTCGACCACCGTGTCGGAGGTGTAGTTGCCGACCCACAAGTTGCCCGAGGGGTCAAAAGCTGGCTGGCAGGGCGTGTCCAGGTCCGAGGAGTCAATCTGCACCTTCGCAACCGGGTGGAGGCCTGATTTGATCGCCGCTTCGCTGTACTCGTACAGATTGGCTTGGCCGCCTTCCCACAGGTCACCCGAGGGGTCGAAGGCTATGCTGCACTGGCCGCCGAGGCCGAGCACGGAGAGGGGCCGCGGTTGGACGGCTTTGGCCAGGCTCGCCTT
>JBEKNX010000580.1:0-2666 GCA_049522375.1 Acidimicrobiales bacterium
CCAGGCGCTTGGAGGTGCAGGCTCCTGGCATTATCTCCCGCCAGCCCGTCAAGGAGCCGCTCCAGACCGGGATCAAGGCCATCGACTCCATGACACCCATCGGGCGGGGCCAGCGCGAACTGATAATCGGAGACCGCAAGACCGGTAAGACCTCGATCGCGGTCGACACCATCATCAACCAGAACGGCCAAGGCGTTAAATGCATTTACGTCGCCATCGGGCAGAAGGGTTCGACGGTGGCCCAGACGGTCGACACCCTGCGGGCTCACGGGGCCATGGAGTACACGGTCGTCGTCAACGCTCCGGCCTCCGACCCGGTCCCCTACAAGTACCTGGCCCCTTACTCCGGCTGTGCCATGGGCCAGCACTGGATGGAGCATGGGGAGAGCGCGCTGATCGTTTACGACGACCTCTCCAAGCAGGCCGAGGCGTACCGCACGCTGTCGTTGTTGCTGCGCCGGCCGCCGGGCCGGGAGGCCTACCCCGGTGATGTCTTTTACCTGCACAGTCGCCTGCTCGAGCGGGCAGCCAAGCTTTCGGACGAGCTCGGGGCTGGGTCGTTCACGGCGCTCCCGATAGTCGAAACCAAGGCCGGGGACATTTCCGCCTACATCCCGACCAACGTCATCTCGATCACCGATGGGCAGATCTTCCTCGAAACCGACCTCTTCTACGCCGGGATCCGTCCGGCCATCAACGTCGGGCTGTCCGTGTCCCGGGTAGGCGGGGCGGCCCAGATCAAGGCCATGAAGTCGGTGTCGGGCGCCTTGAAGATCAACCTGGCCCAGTACCGGGAACTGCAGGCGTTCGCCACCTTCGGGTCCGAACTGGACCGGGTGTCGAGGGCCCAGCTCGAGCGCGGTGCTCGCCTTACCGAGCTGCTCAAGCAATCACAGAACTCGCCGGTACCCGTCGAAGAACAGGTTGTCGCCATCTACGCCGGGACCAACGGGCTGGTGGACGACCTCGCCGTAGAGGATATCCGACCCTTCGAGCTGGCCCTGGTCCAGCATCTGCGGGCCGACCGCGCCGACCTGCTGGAGCACATCCGCACCACCAGGGAAATGCCGGACGTCGGCCAACTGGAAGACGCCATACGCGAGGTGAAGAAGGGTTTTGCCAGGACCGAGCAAGAAGGCTCCGACGGCAACGGCGACAGCGACGGCGAGGCGAGCGACAGCGCCGAGGCCGCCGGCGCTGTCCAAGCCGATGGCGCGACCAAGCCCGCTGAGCCCGCCAAGCCCGCTGAGCCCGCCAAGCCCGCTGACGCAGGCGGAGGAGCTTAAGGCCGTGCCCGCAGGTCAGGAACGAACCCTCCGGCGCCGTATCCGCAGCATCCAGTCGACCCAGAAGATCACCCGGGCCATGGAACTGATAGCGGCATCGCGGATAGTGCGTGCCCAGTTGGCCATCGCCGCGGCCAAGCCCTACGCCGAGCGCATGAACGACGTCATCTCCGAGATCGCCGCCGCTCCCGAAGCCAAGGACCACTGGATTTTTGCCGGAGGCGGTGAGCGCCCGCTGGTGGTGGTGCTGGCGGCCGACCGCGGTCTTTCGGGGGCGTTCAACATCTCCGTGCTGCGGGCGGCGGACGAGCTCCTGCGGCGGCTTTCACGCCGGGCGGAGGCGCCGGTCCTGATAGCTGTGGGCCGGCGGGCAGTCGGCTACTTCCGGTTCAGTGGCCGCGCCATGGCCGAGAGCTTCGAAGGCATTTCCGACCGTCCCCGGTTCGAAGATGCCCAAAAAGTCGTGGCCGCCGTCGCCCACGAGCTCGAGAGCGGTTCGATCGGGGAGCTATACGTGGTGTCGACCCGCTTCTCCAGCATGGGCAGCCAGAAAGTCGAAACCAGGCGCCTGGTACCGCTAGATCTTCCCGAGCGGGACGGGAGCACCGTTTTCGAGTTCGAGCCGGACCCCGCTCAGATACTGGACCGCCTGCTGCCGCGGTGGCTGGAAGCCGAGGTGTACCTCGCCCTTCTCGAATCGGCGGCTTCTTTCCATGTGGCCCAACAAAGAGCCATGAAAGCGGCTACCGACAATGCCGACGACCTGATCAAGACCCTGCGACGGGTCATGAACCGCGCCCGGCAGGACTCCATCACGACCGAGATCATGGAGATCGTCAGCGGCGCCGAGGCACTGCGCCAGACCGGTCGGGGCGACGAGATCGCGGGCCGGCCTGATATATACGTCTTTCCCGAGGCAAGTTGACTGGAGCGAACGTGAGCAGTACCAGCACTACAAGTGCCACCAACACACCGAACGCACCGGCGGAGAAAGATTTGCGTGCCGGTCGGGTCGTCGCCATCGCCGGGCCTGTGGTCGACGTCGAGTTCCCGCCCGACTCTCTACCCGACATCAACAGCGCGGTCGAGATGGAGATCGAGCTCGAAGGCGAGCGCACGATGGTGATGGCCGAGGTGGCGCTGCAGATCGGCGAGGGTCGGGCGCGCTGCATCTGCCTCAAGCCCACCGACGGCCTACGGCGGGGCACCCCGGTCCGCAACCTGGGCCGCGGGATCACAGTCCCCGTGGGCGACGCCGTGCTGGGGCATGTTTTCAACGTGGTCGGCGACGTGCTCGACTCCGATCCCCTGGGTGAGATGGATGACCGCTGGGAAATCCACCGGCCTCCGCCGGACTTCGACGCCCTGGAGCCGAAGTCA
>JBEKNX010000581.1:0-2660 GCA_049522375.1 Acidimicrobiales bacterium
AGTTCAGAAAGTCGATCATCCGTACCCCTTCAAAAAGGAGAGGATACATCGGAGCAACCACCCCGGTGACGTTCCCCTAGCGAACGCTGACCATAACCTCTTTGGCGGCCCCCCTGGCAGCTACGGCCTGACCTGAGGAAATGAGCCCAGACAGAGAAAGGAAGGCATGATGTTCGGGCACCTGGTTGGCTACTCGAAGATCGTCGTGACCGGCCCCCAGCGCTCGGGCACGCGTGTCGCCAGCCAGATGATCGCCTCGGACACCGGCTACGAGTTCGTCGACGAGGTTGAGTTCCTCATCACCGATACTCACCGGTTCCGCCACATCCTTCAACGCGACGGCGTCGTCGTACAAGCACCCCACATGTTGAAAGACATGGTCGACGATCCCCCACGTGGGGTCTTCGTGGTGCTCATGCGCCGGGATCTGGCCCAGATCCACGACGGCGCAGTGTCAGGGTTGTGTCTGCAGGGGTGCGAAGTCCCGGCGGCGCTCTGCAGGGACAAACATGGGGTGGGCACGCAGCCACTCGTACTTCAGCTCCAGGTACGGGACGTACTTATTGTGCGCGTCCCAATAGGCGTACTTGAGGGCGGCTGAGTCGCCCTCGGCCAGGCCGAACTTGGCCAGTTCGGTCCGGTTGCCCCCCAGTTCTGCCCAGCCGATGCGTTGCTCGCTGGCATGGATCTGGTGATCACCCGGTCAATGCGTCCCGGGCCCGTTGGCAGCCCCGAACACGTCCAGTTCTCCCGCTGTACCCGGGCGACCTGGGTCTGCCGCCTGCGGGTGCCGTGCTGTATAGCTAGGAGGTCCCCACCATGAGCACGGTGCCCAACTCTAAGGGTGCGCCTACCGCACCGTGGTCGCCCGTGGTGAGCGTCGTTGTGCCGACCCATCTGCCCGACCCCCCGTACCTCAGGGAGGCGTTGGCCTCGGTCATCGCCCAGGACTGGGCCAACTGGGAAGCGATCGTGGTGGACGACGGTTCGACAGCGACGAACGAGACGCTGGAAGAGCTCGTGGGAGCCGACCCCCGGATAAGGCTTCTGCGTGGCCCCCGGGGAGGCCCGGCGAGGGCGCGCAACCGGGGCCTGCGACAGGCTCGGGGCGAGCTGGTGGCCTTCTTGGACTCCGACGACTACTGGTACCCCTCACATCTGGCCTCAGCCGTAAGCACGCTCGCCGGCAACCAGGAGGCGGTGGGACCTATACGGCCCTGGCGTTGGTCCTCGGCACCAAAAGGGAGCCCTTCTTCGTCGACCGCCAGTGGGGGCCGAGCAACCGTCACACCGCGCTGGCCGGGGGCAACCGCCCCTTCACCAACAGCATGGTGGCCCGGCGCCAGGCCGTAGAGGCCGTGGGCGGCTTCGACCCGCGCTTCGGAGGCGCCGAGGACAAAGACCTGGTCTTCAAGTTGCTTGAGAGCGGGCCGTGCCTTTACGTCGACGCGGTGACAGTGGCGTACCGGCTCCACGGGGCCAACCGGTCGGCCGAGGTCGTCCGGGTGTCCAAAGCCGAGGCCAAAGTGCTGGCCGCCCACCGGGAACGGGCACTGGCGGCCGGGGACACCGAGGCGGCCGCCGCCATCGTCACCGGCGGGCGCCGGGCCCGTCGGTACAATGCCGGCGACGCGGCCACCAAAGCGTTACGTGCGGCCAAGTCCGGGGACATCAAAAAAGCGGCTGTCCTAGCGGTGTGGTCGCTGCGGTGCTCTCCCCCGGCGGCGGTCACGGCCGCGAGCAAACGGGTGTGGGACAAGTTGCTGCGCGCCCGCGCGCCGGGCACGGCGCCGACGCCCGACTGGGGGGTCCCTGGAACGGGCGGTCAGCGGGCGCCATCGAGTGCGGAGTCGCCCCAGGTCCGTCCCGACGAGGGGGACGATAACCCGACCACCGGCCGTATGCCACATCGAAGTTGAGAAGTTGCCAGAGGTTCACCAGCGCGCCGCCAACGATTTTCCGCCGGGCACCAAGGCTCGTTAAGCGAACCCCGCTCGGCAGGCGGCCGACGATCCGTCCGCAGAGCGCACTAAATCTAGGTTATCGGGCGGGGCGCGCCCAAGACCGGCGGGCGTGATCGCTTCAGCAGTACGCCTCACTTCATCCGACTTTGGAGTTGCCTTCAGCCTCGTTGACCGACCTGGTGCTGCTCAGTCAATGCCGCCTCGACGGTCATCACCCACCGACCTGGGCTCCATCCGGCAACCTCGGGGGTCGAGGCGAGCTTCAACTCCAGCGGCACCAGGACCACCCTCTGGACTTCGGCGAGCGAGCCGTTGACCTCGGCACGGTGGAGCACATCGGTCGCCAGGTAGGAGCGAGCCTGTCGCCACTCTCTGGCCGGGTCGCCCCACGGGGGCGAAGCCCTAGAACTTTCGGAACCGAGCTCGTCCTCGGTCCCGTGAGCCAAGAGGTTCGTCCATGCCCATACGGGAACGGTCCCAATCCGGCTCTCGATACGTTCGGCGAGGCCACCGGCGAAGAAGGCCTCAGCATCTTTGACCAGCTCAGCCTCGGCTCGGCTTCGCCGGCGGCTCCACCTAGTGTAGTGTCTCATTATTAGTTTGCTGCTTGTAGGAGGGCTACCCGGCCCCGGCGGACCTTCTTCAAGATGTCCTCCGCGCTGGCCGTCCATACGAAGGGCTTGGGGTCGGCATTGT
>JBEKNX010000582.1:0-2653 GCA_049522375.1 Acidimicrobiales bacterium
AAAAAGGCGTCAAAACAAGGTACTCGGCCGTGGCCCCGGAAAAGGAAAAGACCAGCCCTGAGCTGGTCTTTTCCTGGAGCCCCCTGTCAGAATCGAACTGACGACACCAGCCTTACCATGGCTGTGCTCTACCGACTGAGCTAAGGGGGCAGCCCGGTGAGGACCGGTCGCCCGCCCAATAGTAGCGGTCTGGCTCGATGGCGTGGGCGGACCCATCTAGCCTGGCACCCATGACCGCCACGCCCTCCCCGCCCGGCCGCTCGGTGCGTCCCGACCGGCGCCCCGAGCGATCCGCCGGGAACGCCCAGGGCCCCCGGCGGCAGGGGCCGGCGCCGACGATCGTGCTGGCGCGCGCCACCCACGCCGAGGGCATCCGCGCCATCTACAACCGGGCCATAGAAACCAGCACGGCGACCTTTGAGATGACACCGAAGTCATTACCCGAGCAGCTCGAATGGATCGCCGAGCACTCGGGCGCGCACCCGGCCGTGGTGGCAATCGACAGCCACGAGCGGGTCCTGGGGTTCGGCTCGCTGTCGCCCTACCGGCCCCGCCCGGCTTACAGCACCACCGTGGAGAACTCGGTGTACGTGGACGAAACCTTCCAGCGCCGGGGTATCGGCCGCGCCATCCTGGACGAGTTGCTGCGCCTGGCCCAGGCCCACGGCTTCCACGTCGTCATCGCCCGTATCGCCGGGGACAACGACGCCTCGGTGGCGCTGCACACCGCCTGCGGGTTTGAAATGGTCGGGGTCGAGCACGAGGTGGGCAGGAAATTTGGCCGCTGGCTCGACGTCGTCTGCATGCAACACCTCTTCTAGCAGGGGCTTCCGGCTCTACCAGGCTTGCGGCTCCAGCCCGCTCCCGGCTCCGGGGGCCAGTGCCCAAGTAAGTTCGGGCTAGGAGACCGCGGCCAGAGCCGCCAGTTCGGCGTGGGCGGCCGCCGGGGGAAGCCCCTTGCCGTCGACAGTGTGCACCCGGACGAAGCGGAGGCTGGACGACAACCAGAGGCCGTCGGCGGCGAACAGGTCGTCGACGGCCAGGCCTCGTCGTGCCACCTCCCACCCGGCGCCGGCCGCGACCGTGAACAGCCGGGCGACGCTGATGCTGTCCAGGATGCCGACCGACGGCGGCGGGCTGACCAGGCCCCGGCCGAAGGCGACCACCACCGCCGACGTCCCCCCCTCCCAGACCACCCCGTCCGTGCCCACGAAGATGGCGTCTTCGGCCCCCTGCGACACGGCCCAGCGCTTGGCCGCCATGTTGACGGCA
The DNA here is from genome assembly GCA_049522375.1 of Acidimicrobiales bacterium. Lineage (GTDB taxonomy): Bacteria > Actinomycetota > Acidimicrobiia > Acidimicrobiales > Palsa-688 > Fen-671. The sequence continues at coordinate 1,273 of JBEKNX010000582.1, forward strand.
TAGGAGAGCGTTTTGGCCCCCAGGAGCAGCCACGGGACATCGACCAGGCCGCTCGGGGACCCTCGGGAGACGGTGACCACCGCGACCCCGTCACGGCGTTGGCGCAACAAGGCGGCGCTCAGCTCCTGGCCCAGGACATAAGGCGAGGGCGGCCCGCCCGCCTCCGGGCCACGCGTGCTGACAAGACGCATTTCCCACTCCGGCGGGCCGGGCCACGCCTTGAGCCCGGCGTCCACCGCTGCCCGCCATTGCTCGGGGCCGGGAACCTCGAGGTCGGTCAAATGGGCTGAGCGGGCCAGGCGGGCCAGGTGCTCGCTCAAGTGGCGGGGCCGTCCCCCTTGCACCAGGAACCGCTCGAAGACGCCGTCACCGCGCAGCACGCCGACGTCGTCAGCCCGGAGGAACGGGGAAGCCGGGTCAGCCAGGACCGGGCCCCCGGCACCCAGACGGACGAGGACGGCGCGAGGCTTGTCCCCCGGTGCGAGCGCCCTGCCGACCACAGCGCCTCCTTCCCTGTCGAGCACTTCCTGGCCTCCGACTTCCAGCCCCCGAGGCTAGCCTGCAGGGCGTGGGACAGCTCGCACCTCGGGGCTCCGCCGTGGGGCACTGACGGCGTGGAGCTGGCCGCCCTTCAGGAGATCATGGCGGCCACATATGGTGAGCGTGATGCGGCGCGCGGCCGCGAGATGGCTGTGGCCTGGCTGGCCGAGGAGCTCGGGGAGCTGGCTCAAGCGGTCCGCAAGGGCTCCCCGGAGCAGCAGCTGCACGAACTGGGCGACGTCCTGGCGTGGCTGGCTTCGCTGGCCAACCAGCTCGGTCTGTCCCTGGAAGAGGCGGCCGGCCGCTACGCCGGCGGCTGCCCTACGTGCGCCCGGCTGCCCTGCGCCTGCCCCATGACCTCCTAGGCCGCCACCGCGCCGCGCCGCAGGAGGGCCTCGGCGATCTGTACGGCGTTGAGCGCCGCCCCCTTGCGCAGGTTGTCCCCGGATATGAACATGGCCAGCCCCCGGCCATCGGGCTCGGACATGTCCGGGCGCAGGCGGCCCACCAGGCAGTCGTCGATGCCTGCACAATGCAGAGGGGTAGGCACCTCCACCAGGCGTACGCCCGGGGCGACGCGCAACAGCGCCTTGGCCCGCTCGGGGGACAACGGCCCTTGGAAACGGGCCAGCACGGACAGGGAATGACCGGTAAAAACGGGCACCCTGACACAGGTGACGCCCACCGCCAGATCGGGTATGTGCAGGATCTTGCGGCTCTCGTCCCGCAACTTGTGTTCCTCGTCGGTCTCGTCGTCGACCATCTTGCCGGCCAGCGGCAACACGTTGAAGGCGATGGGACCGGGGAACACCTGGGACGGTGGGTAACTGACGGCGGCGCC
>JBEKNX010000583.1:0-2652 GCA_049522375.1 Acidimicrobiales bacterium
CAGCTTGTCGAACTCCTCTATCTCGCCGGTGGCGCCCAGCCGCACGGCGAGCAGCTTCGAACCCCCGATGTCGACGCCGACGCAGGAGCCGGACGGCACGAGGCCGGAAGAGGATGAGGACGCGCTCAAGGCCACAATCCTACGAGCCCCGGCCCAGCGCTACGGTCACCGTACTTTCGAGCACCGTACTTTCGAGCCGGGCGCAGGGCTTCAGCGGAGCACGGAGAACCGGTGCAACGCCACCGCGGTGGCCGCCGCCACGTTGAGGGAATCGACGCCCCGGGCCATGGATATTCGCACGGGCCGGCACATGCCCAGCACGGCCGCGCTCAGGCCCGCTCCCTCGGCCCCGACGACGACGGCCACCCTCTCGCCCCGCAACTCCTCGGCAACGGCGTCGAGGCCTTCGGCGCCCGAGCGAGGGCTGAGCGCCAACAGCGTAAAGCCGCTGTCGGCCACGAGGGCCAGGGAAGCAGGCCAGGGGCTGAGACGGGTGAAAGGGACCCTCAGTACCAACCCGAGCGAGACCCGGACGCTACGGCGATAAAGAGGGTCGGCACAGCTGGGGTCGACCAGGACGGCCGCGGCGCCAAAGGCGGCGGCGTTGCGGAATATGGCGCCCAGGTTTTCCTGGTCGTTGACGCCCTCCACGATCACCACCGGCGACGGCCCGGCCGCCGCCAGCAGCTCGGCCGGGCCCAGTGGGGGCAGGCGCGCCGCCAGCCCCAGCACGCCGCGGTGGACGTCGAAGCCGGCCACGCTCGACATCACCCGGTCCTCGACGGCGTAGACCGGCACGCTCGGCGGCAGGGGGAGCTCGGCCACCACCGCCAGGCGGCGGCGCAGCACGAGCACCGAGAGCAGAGGGTAGGAGGAGCCCAGCACCGCCAGCACGGCCAGTTTCCCCTCGGCCACGAAAAACCCGTGTGCCACCTCGGTCCGCCGGCGCAGGACCGGGTCTTTCAGGTCACGGTAAGCGACCAAACGAGGGTCCCCCGGGTCATCTATGTACTGGAGCCCGCCCGGGGCCGCGCCGCCGAGTGTCAGATCTCGACTCTCGCTTTGAGCTCCTTCAAGGCCGTGTAGGTGATCCGGCCCTCCGCCCGGCGCTTCACGAACACCGGGAGCGGGACTTTCAAGTCCACTACCAGGTGATAGGTGATGTCGGCCGACCCGTCGTCGCTGGGGTAGATGTCATAGCTCCCGTCCAGCCGGCGCGTGACGTCCCCGCTCACCTGCTCCCAGGACAGCCTGGTGGGAGCCCCGCTGTAGTCGTAGCGCAGGGTGTACGACGTGCTCCGCCCGAATGCGGCGGCCCGGAAGGTGACCTGGACAGGCCGGCCCTCGTCGTCGCGCTCGTCGATCGACACGGCCTTGATGTCGGCCGCCCACTCGGGGTAGCGCTCGAAGTCGGTGAGGACCTGGTAGCAGTAAGCGGGGCTGGCCCCGATGACCATTCTCTCGGTAACCTGCTCCTCCACCGCGGACTACCTCCTCCAGCCAAGACCTTACGCGCCGTCACCATCTTGGGGCACGATACCGAGCGCTGAGCACCGAGCGCCGAGCCACCGTTGCCGGCATGTTCGTCGCCGGCCGTCTTTGTCATCGTAGGTTGTCTATAGCGACCGCCAGCCGCTTGGCCAAAGCGTCGTAGGAAAGCTCGGCTTCGGCGCGGTGACGGCCGGCCTCTCCCATTCGCCGAGCCAGGGATGGGCTCGACAATAGGGACGCCAGGGCGTCGGCCACCGGCTCGACGTCTGCCCTTTGCGTGGCGTGCAAGCGCCGTCCGCCACCTGCGGCGCCATCGCCCGGCATCTTCACGACTATCCCGCTCTCGCCATCCCGGACCGCTTCTCCGGCGCCTCCGCTATCGACGGTGACGCACGGCAGCCCGGCGGCAGCCGCTTCGACCAGCACGATCCCGAAGCCCTCCGCCTCGAGGCCCCACCACCGTGAACGGCAGCACAGCGCGAACACGTCGGCGCAGGCGTAGAAGTCCGCCAGGTTGGAGTCGGGCAACTTGCCCAAGAACTCGACCCGCACTTTGGCGTGCCCGGCCAGCCTCTCCAGGCGGCGCCGGTCCCGGCCGGCCCCGGCAATGGCGACGCACAGCCCCGGGAAGCGGCCTGAAATGATGGACGCCGCCTCGATCAGGGTGTCCATCCCCTTGCGGGGCACGAGGCGACTGACGCTTATTACCAGCGGTCCGGCCCGGGGCAGGCCCAGGCGCGCCCGGGCCGAGGCTTTTTCGATCGGAGGTAAGGGCCGGAAGCGCTGCGTGTCGACCCCGGGCGGGACCTGCACAGTGGTGGGGAAAGCGCCTCCTTTGTCGGTACGGCGCTGGCCCAGGGCGCGGCGGGCCTCGGCTTCGGGGTAGCTGCCCGCCGCTATCACCAGGGAGGCGTGTTTTACCGCCCGGCTCAAAAGCTGCTGGCTGACCGGTAGCCGCCCGGGCATGGTCACCTCGGCGCCGTGCAGGACAACACCATAGGGAAGGCCGAGAGAGGGACCGATCAGCCCAAGCGGCAAGGCCGGGTCGACCACGACGGCCTCGGCCCCCACCCGTTGCGCCACCTGCCTGACCCGGTTGGCGAGGTGGGGCTGGGGCAACAGGACCGGCTCCCGGGCCCTGACTACCCGGAAGTCCTGTTG
>JBEKNX010000584.1:0-2652 GCA_049522375.1 Acidimicrobiales bacterium
ACCAGTATGGCCGAAAAGGCAGCGACAATCGGGGCCTACCGCCTCCATGAGACCGACACGGGTTCGCCCGAGGTTCAGGTTGCCCTGCTGAGCGAGAGGATCGCTCACCTGACAGAGCACCTGAAGGTCAACAGCCATGACCATCATTCCCGCCGCGGGCTGATGGTGCTGATCGGCCGCCGGCGCCGGCTGCTCGACTACGTCCGTAACAACGACGTCGAGCGTTACCGGGACCTGATAGGACGGCTGGGGCTGCGCCGTTGATTTAACGCGCTTGGGGGCAGGCTGTCGTCAGCTGCCAGTCGAGGGCTTCCTACCAGGGCTTAGCACCGCTTCGGGGAGGTCGTCCACTGACAACTGGCTCAGGCCCGTTCCCCGGCCAGGGACCTTCGATCGCCGGAGGTCCCCGTATTGTGGCGACCGGCTCTGTCGGGCGCCACAGCCCGAAAGGAGAACACCACCTATATGGGGGAGCCTTGTTCAGTTTCAGCGCCGGTGTCCGGCACTGACAAATCCATGAGTTTCGAGACGGGCCTATTGGCCCAGCAGTCCCAGGGCGCTGTCGTCGGCCGGATAGGCGACACCATCCTGCTGGCCACGGCCAACGCCGCCGGTCACGCGCCCGAGGGCATCGATTTCTTCCCGCTCACCATCGACGTCGAGGAGCGGATGTACGCGGCGGGCAAGATACCCGGTTCGTTCTTCCGCCGTGAAGGCCGCCCCACCGAGAGCGCCATCCTCACGGCCCGGCTCATCGACCGTCCCCTGCGGCCTTCGTTCGCCGACGGTTACCGCAACGAGACCCAGGTGGTCATCACCGTGCTGGGTGCCGACCAGGTCAACCCGCACGACGTCTTGGCCATCAACGCCGCCAGCGCGGCGCTGATGATCTCGGGGCTGCCTTTCGAGGGGCCGATCGGGGCGGTGCGGGTCGCCTATTCGCAGTCCGGCCAGTGGTTCCCCCACCCGACCTACGCCGAAGGCGACGAGTCGACCTTCGAGCTCGTCGTGGCCGGGCGGGCGTTGCCCGACGGGGACGTGGCCATCATGATGGTCGAGGCCGGCGGGACCGAAAAGGCGTGGTCTTTCTACGCCGACGGCGCCCCCAAGGTGACCGAAGAAGTCATCGCCGATGGCCTGGAGGCGGCCAAGACTTGGATCAAGGAGTCGATAGACCTCCAGGTCGAGCTGAAGGCCAAGGCCGGCTCCCGCCCGCCGCTGGCCTACGAGCCCCGCAAGGACTACGGCGCTGATGTCTACGCCCGGGTCGAAGCGGCGGGGACGGAGCGCTTGAGCAAGGTGACCATCATCTCGCTCAAGTCCGAGCGCGAAGCAGCGATGGCCGAGGTGACCCGGTCGCTGATGGAGGAGCTGTCCGCCGAACTGGCGGGCCGGGAGAAGGAGATCGCCAACGCCGTTCGCTCTCTCACCAAGCACCTGGTACGCCAGCGCATCGTGAAAGAGGGCGTGCGCATCGATGGGCGGGGCACCCGTGACCTGCGGCCGCTGTCGGCCCGCGTGGGGCTGATCCCGACGGCCCACGGCTCGGGCCTGTTCCAGCGGGGCGAGACCCAGGTCCTCAACTTCACCACCCTCGGCATGCCGCGCATGGACCAGATCCTGGACACCGTCGGCATTGACGAGAAGAAGCGCTACATGCACCACTACAACATGCCGCCCTATGCCAACGGCGAGGTGGGAAGGGTCGGCAGCCCCAAGCGCCGGGAGATCGGCCACGGCCTGCTGGCCGAGCGGGCCCTGTTGCCGGTGGTGCCGGCGTTCGAGGAGTTCCCGTACGCCCTGCGGCTGGTGTCGGAGGTCCTTTCCTCCAACGGCTCCACGTCCATGGCGTCGGTGTGCGCCTCCTCGCTGTCGATGATGGACGCCGGTGTGCCCATCAAGGCGCCGGTCGGCGGCATCGCCATGGGGCTGGTCAAGGAGGGGGACAATTTCGTCACCCTGACCGACATCCTCGGGGCGGAGGACGCCTTCGGGGACATGGACTTCAAGGTGGCGGGGACGGCCGATTTCGTGACCGCCCTGCAGCTCGACACCAAGATCGACGGCCTGCCGGCGGCGGTGCTGGGCGACGCCCTGCGCCAGGCCCGCGAGGCGCGCCTGGTCATCCTGGACGTCATGAACGCCACCATCTCCGAGCCCCGGGCCGAGGTGCGCGACACGGCACCCAAGATCGTGACCATCGAGATCCCCCTGGACAAGATCGGCGAGGTGATCGGGCCCAAGGGCAAGATGATCAACGCCATGCAGCAGGAGACGGGGGCCGACATCAACGTCGACGACAACGGCATCATCGGTACGGTCACAGTCGGCGCCCGGGACGGCGCCGCCGTCAAGGAAGCCATCCGGCGTATCGAGCTGATACTCGACCCCCCCAAGGCCGAGATCGGCGCCACGTACCGGGGCAAGGTCGTCAACATCACCAAGTTCGGGGCCTTCGTCAACATCCTCCCCGGCCGGGACGGGCTCCTGCACATTTCTAAGCTGTCCAAGCTGTCCCAGGGCAAGCGCGTGGAGCGCGTGGAAGACGTCCTGTCATTGGGCGAAGACCTCGAGGTGCACGTGGACGACATCGACCCTGTAGGCAAGGTGTCCCTTTCCCTCGAAGAGGCAACCGACGCCAAGCCCGCCGCC
>JBEKNX010000585.1:0-2649 GCA_049522375.1 Acidimicrobiales bacterium
GTGAGAGCGACGCTCATCGTGCTGTGACCCGCGAAGGCCATCAGCTCCTTGGTGGTGGCACCGAGCTGAGCGTAGAGAGTGAGCGCGCAGTGACGCATGTCGTGGAAGTGGATGCCCTCGTGCCCCGCCGCTTTGACGGCGCGTCGCCACGTCCTGGCCCAGAGGTGCCGCTCCAACGGGGCGCCCAGCTCGCTCGTGAACACGAGGGTGTCTGGCTCGGGCCGGACATATGTAGCGAGGTGCCGCTCCAGGACCTCCGCCAACGAGCTCGGTATCGCTACCATGCGGACCCCGGCGGCACTCTTGGGTGCGCCCACCTGCCGCTCCCCCGCTACCGTCTGCGCCTGCTTGGAGACGTTGATCGTCTTGTGCAGCAAGTCCACGTCACGGCGCTGCAAGGCGAACAGCTCGCCCTCTCGCAGACCGGCCAGCGCGGCCGTCCACACCAGCGCCTCGTAGCGGTAGTCCGGCTCGTGCTCGGACTGCAGGTGCCCGCGGTTGCAGCACAGGCGCGGGCGTAACGCGAGAGCCTGCGCTATCTCCTGTACCTGGTCGAGGCTCACCGAAGGTCGTTCCCGCGTCGGCTGCTGCGCGGCGCCCTTGATCGTGCACGGGTTCACGACCATGAGCCCGTCCTGAGCTGCCTCTCCCATCATCGTCCGCAACACTCTGTACGCCTTGGCCGCCTGGCCCTGGCCATGCTTGGCCACGAGGTCTGCATGCCATTGCCGGACCCGCGCCGTCTTCAGGTCGGCCAGGGGGCACCCGGCCAGGTCGGGCAACACGTACTTGTCCAGCAGCCAGGTCATGAGCTCTTCCGTCCTCGGCCGGTAGCGGCCGGTCTTGCGCGCCCGGTCGAACCAACCCGAGGCGAACTCCCCCAGCGTCTGCCTCCCGCCCGTCGGGTCGATCCACAACCCGCGGTTGATGTCAGCCTGCACGTTCGCCAGCCACGCCGACGCGTCAGCCTTCGCGAGGAACGTCTTCGGGCCCTTGAACCTCTGGCCCTCGACCTTGTAACTGGCCTCCCACGAAGTACGGCCGACTTGGCGGATACTCCCGAACGCTCTACGTCTCGTAGCCATTGGAGCCCTTTCGTTGGGTCCCATGCTATCCGGCCGCAAGGACCGTAGTTACAGTTGAGTCACAGTAACCGGCTCAAACGCTTCCCGCTGGCTCCCCGCCGTTCCTGCTCACCCACCCTGAGCAGGAACTTCTCCGTCGGGCGGAGGAGATTTGAACTCCTGACCCCCAGACCCCCAGTCTGGTGCGCTACCAAACTGCGCCACCGCCCGTGCACGATGCGAGGACGAGGCTAACAGCTTCGGCCGGTCCTCACAGCTTGGCACCAGCCCCGTGCTGAACAGCCCATTCGACCACCCGGGCTATGGCGGCCTCCTTGCCCAGCTCCTGGTGGGGCTCGTGGCGGAAGCCGGGCAGGACGACGAGCTCCTTGTCCGGGCCGGCCACGGCCGAGAAGAACTCCTGGCTGGATGAGACGGGCACGATCGGGTCGGCCTCACCGTGGACGACCAGCAGGGGTACGGTGAGCTGCCCCGCCGCCCGGAGGGCCATACGGCCCGCCCGGTACATCTCGATCACGGTCCGCGCCGGTGCTCGCCCGTGCCAGACCAGGGGGTCATCGATAAAGCTGTTGACGACCTGAGGATCGCGGCTCAGCCCCTCGGGACGCACCCGGGCCACGCCCGTCCCCGGCGCCACCGCGGCCAGAGCCCGCACCGGCCACACCTGCCAGGCCGGACGCGACGCCAGGTGTACTGCCGGCGCCGAGAGGACAAGGCCGCGCAGCTTGCCCGGCCTCGTGGCCGCGTAAGCCGCCGCCAGTGCTCCCCCCAGGCTGTGGCCGAACATGACCACGCCGGCGCCCGCGCGGCCGACAAGCTGGTCGAGGTCGGCCAGGGCCCACTCGAGGCGTTCAATGTTGGCCCGCGGCCCCTCGGAGCGTCCGTGCCCCCGAAGGTCCATGGCCCATGTGGCGGCGCCACTCGCCGCAAAGGCCCTTCCAACGTGGTCGTAGCGCCCGCAGTGCTCGGCATAACCGTGCACGATTACCACGGGTGCGCCGGCTGCGGTTGCTGCGGCGGGCGGTGCCCAGCGCCGGACGTACAACCGCCGGCCCCCCTCCCCCGCCATCTCGTCCGTCGACGGCTGGGGCCCGGTCGGGGCGGCCGACGGCGCCGGGGTCAGATGTGCTTCGGGAGCCATTCGATGAGCCAGTAGATGCGGTACACCATGTAGACGGTCACGCCGACGACAAGGAGCTTGAAATGCCACGGGGCCCCTTTTACCTTCTCCTCCGTTGGCGCCGAGCCCGCGGGCAGCGCCGGGGCCACCGCCGGCTCGCCGCTCGTCGAAGCGGCCAGGGACCTGCCGCACGTCGGGCACTCGCCTGCGCCCACGAGCTGGGGCGGGTTCCAGAACTTGCTGCAATCGTCACACCACGGCAAGCGTGCCATCCTTCACGGCCTCCAGGCTAGGACCGCCGCCGTCACTGAGATCTTCGGTACTTCTTGTCGCTCAGCGCCCTTTCCCGTCACTCCCCCGTAGTACGATCGAACATACGTTCCCTCCTGGGAAGGGGGGACCGTCTCGCCGGCCCCGGGCTGGCCTTCTTTGAAATTGGCGCGT
>JBEKNX010000586.1:0-2648 GCA_049522375.1 Acidimicrobiales bacterium
CGACGAGCTGACTGCGCCCTCCTCGCCGCGCTCAGCCGGCTCCTTCCCCGGGCGCGGTGGCGGGCCTTCCTTGTCACGCCCGGGACGCTGCTCCGTTGGCACCGAGAAGCGGGACGGCGAAGGTGGCGGGCGTGGCGGCGGCAGCGAGGCTCGGGGCGCCCACCGCTGAGCTCCGAGCTCGTCGAGCTGATCGTGCGCTTCGGTCGCGAGAACCGCAGCTGGGGCTGCGTGCGCATCCAGGGGGAACTACGCAAGCTTGGCATCCGCGTCGGAGCGACATCGGTCCGGCGCGTCCTGCGCCGCCACGGGCTCGGGCCAGCACCTCGGGGAGGCCCGACTTGGGCAGAGTTCCTCAGGGCCCAGGCCAAGGGCATCCTGGCGACGGACTTCTTCAGCGTCGATACCGTGTTCTTCAAGCGGCTCTATGTGCTCTTCGTGATCGAGCACAGCACCAGACGGGCCCACCTCCTCGGCGTCAGCGAACATCCGGACAGGGCCTTTGTCACCCAGGTCGCCCGGAACCTGGTCGGAGACCTCACCGAAGCGGCTCGCTCCATGAAGTTCCTCATCCGGGACCGAGATACGAAGTTCACCGCTAGCTTCGACGAGGTCTTCTCTTCGGAGGCCATCGAGGTCATCAAGACCCCGGTGCGCTCCCGTCGTGCCAACGCGTACGCGGAGCGTTTCGTGCGGACCGTGCGGACGGAGTGCCTCGATTGGACCCTCGTGCTCGGTCGCCGTCATCTTGAAGCCGTGCTTCGTGAGTACGTCGGCCACTACAACGCAGAGCGTCCCCATCGCGGCCTCGACCTCGGAGTGCCGGCTGGCCGCGCCGCCCCCGAGGAGCCGGTGTCGCTCTCGGTACGTCGGCGGGATGTCCTCGGCGGGCTCATCCACGAGTACCAAACGGTAGCGGCATAACTCCGAGCACCCCTGACGACAGAGAACCGCTCGGCGCCATCAGCGGGTGCCGGTCCAGAAGCGCATTGCCAGCGGATATTTCCTTGAACCTTTATCCGGCCATGACATGGTCTAGACCTAAACCAAGCGCATAGCCTGCCCTGGAGTGGACTGGCTGCCCGGATTGCCTTGTACTGCAGGGCTACCCGAGCTTGGGGCGAGAGGAAGTCAGAGCCGTTTGAGGTGAAGGCCAGGGCCTCTCCAGGGCGGGCGGGACGGCCACGGCCGCAGTTGTGAGAGCTTGCAGGTATCGACCAAAAGTGCCCTCCTGGTACGGGAGAATTCGGTTACCACACCAAAACCCGTACGACAGGAGGGCATCTCCAAGTGAAGCGTAGCTCAACAAAGGTCGGGCGTGACGCAGGGGCCCGGACGGCCAAGCAGCGGCGGCGGCGCAAGCTGGCATCTGAGGCTCGCTCGCTTGACCGGCGCCTAAAAGCGGCGGTCGTCCCGAACTTCTCCGGCCCTGTCCTTGGGAGAGCCAACATCGTCTACGAGCTGGCCGAGCGCTCGAGGGGTACCGCCCACGGCGGGATGGGCATGGTCGCCAGGCTGGTGAAGGAGCTGGGCTTGGCGAAGGAGGTCGACTCCTCGCTCCACCTGCTCGCCCTGCACAAGCCCTACTACGAGTCCGACCACGTGCTGAACGTGGCCTATAACGCCCTGTGTGGCGGCAAGACGCTCGACGACATAGAGCTGCGCCGGCGTGACCAGGTGTTCTTGGACGGCATAGGGGCAAAGAGCCTGCCCGACCCGACCACGGCGGGCGACTTCTGCCGGCGGTTCAGCCCGGCTTCGGTCATGGCGCTCCAAGAAGCGGTCAACCGGGCACGCCTGGGGGCCTGGGCGGCCCAGCCGGCCTCGTTCTTCGCCCAGAGCGCCGTCATCGACGCCGACGCCTCCATCGTGCCCACCGACGGCGAGACCAAGGAGGGGATGGACATCGCCTACAACGGCGTCTGGGGTTACTCGGCGCTCATGGTCAGCTTCGCCAATACCAAAGAGCCGCTGTACTTCAAGCTCTCGGGTGCCAACCGCCCCTCCCACGAAGGGGTGGTCCCCCTCTACGACCGCTCCATAGCGCTGTGCCGGCAGGCCGGCTTTACCGACGTGCTGCTTCGGGGTGATACCGACTTCTCCCTGACCGCCGAGTTCGACCGCTGGGACGCAGACGGCGTGCGCTTCGTGTTCGGCTACGACGCCCGGGCCAACCTGGTCGAGCGGGCCGAGGGCACCCCCGGCGAGCTTTACCAGGAGCTCGCCACCCGGGCCGAGCGGGCCATAAAGACCAGCCCCCGCTCCAAGCCCGCCAACGTGAAAGACGCCGTCGTGCGGGCGCGCGGTTACAAGGCCCTGCGCCAAAAGGCCGAAGACGTGGTGGAGTTCAGCTACCGGCCGGGCAACTGCGGGCGCGACTACCGGGTCGTGGCGCTGAGGAAGGACATCTCGGTCGAAAAAGGCGACAACGTGCTGTTCAGCGAGTACCGCTTCTTTTTCTATATCACCAACGACTGGGAGCTGACCCCCCACCAGGTCGTTGCCGAAGCACGCTCGCGCTGCAACCAGGAGAACTTGATCGCCCAGCTAAAAGGCCAGGTCCGGGCGCTGCACGCCCCGGTCAACACGCTCGTGGCCAACTGGGCCTACATGGTGATGGCCGCCCTCGCCTGGAGCATAAAGGCCTGGTG
>JBEKNX010000587.1:0-2610 GCA_049522375.1 Acidimicrobiales bacterium
GGCCCTCAGCGGGCCTCCCCTCGAAGGGCGGCGGCGCTTCATCGTCGGCCGGGACACGCGCTGGTCGGGGCCGCTGTTGCAGGCTGCCCTCTCGGCCGGGTTGGCGGCTGAAGGCATCGACGTTGTCGACGTGGGCGTACTGCCCACGCCGGCGGTGGCGTTCCTCTCGGCCGAGCAGGGTGCGCCGGCGGCCGTCATTTCTGCTTCGCACAACCCCTACGGGGACAACGGCGTCAAGTTCTTCGCCGCTGGAGGCACCAAGCTCTCCGACGAGGTCGAGGATGGCCTCGAGGTGGAGCTCGAGGCGCTCCTGGCGACGCACGAACGCTCGGGAGCACCCACCCGGGCGGGAGTCGGGCGCATCAGCCCGGACTCGGGGGCGTTGGCCCGCTACGAGCGGTACGTGTTGGGTTGCCTGGAGGGACGGCACCTGCAAGGCCTGCGGGTGGCGCTCGACTGCGCCAATGGCGCGGCTTATCTCAGCGCACCCGAGATCTTCGCGTCGGCCGGCGCCGACATAGTGAGCGTCCTGGCGGCCGATCCCGACGGGGCCAACATCAACGACGGTTGCGGCTCGACCGACCCGCGCCGCCTGGCCGAGGCCGTCTTGAGCCAGCGGGCCGACCTCGGCCTGGCCTTCGACGGGGACGCCGACCGGGTGATCGCCGTTGACGCCTCTGGGAACGTGGTCGACGGGGACCGCCTGCTCGCTCTGTTCGCCACCGACCTTGCCCAGCGGGGATTGCTGGTGGGTGGGACCGTCGTGGTCACCGTGATGACCAACCTCGGTTTCCACGAGGCCATGGCGGCGGCCGGCGTCAACGTCCATACCGTCGGAGTAGGAGACCGCTACGTGCTCGAGGCCCTGGACGCCAAGGGTTGGGCCCTGGGCGGGGAGCAGTCCGGCCACATAGTCTTCCGTGCCCTGGCCACGACCGGCGACGGTGTGCTGAGCGGTCTGCTCCTGGCCGACCTCGTGACCCGGAGCAACACCAACCTGGCCGACATGGCCGCCGCCGCCCTTCGTCGGTTCCCGCAGGTGTTGCGCAACGTGGCTGTGGCTGACCGGGACGGGCTGGCGGAAGCCACGGCCGTCTGGGAGGAGGTGCAGAAGGCGGAACGGAGCTTGGGCCAACGGGGCCGGGTGCTCCTGCGCCCGAGCGGGACCGAACCCCTGGTCCGGGTCATGGTCGAAGCACCGACCCAGGAGGCGGCGGAGGCGGCCGCCGAGCGCATCGTCTCCGCCCTGCACACCGCTCTGGGCGGCACAACGGGCCTCTAACCCGGCTCGCCGCTACCCTTGGGTTACATGTGTGGGATCGTCGCCGTCATGGCGCAACCGTCGTCACGGCCGGCTCCGGGGGCGGACCAGGTCGAGAAAGCCGTCGCTGACGCATTATCGCAGCTGGAGGTGCTAGGGCCGGCCACCGCGCCGGCCGGCCAATTGAGTGCGCTGCGGGGCGCCACAGGCGCTCTGAGCGAGCTGAGCTCCGCGTTGCAGGGTGTCCCCGGTTTGACCTGCCTGCTTGGCGACGGTGGCGCCGCCGAGGCCCTGCAACGGGGCGCGGCGCAGCTGCAAGCACAGGTGGCGCGCCTCGAAGCCGCCCTTGACGCCGGGGAAATCGCCGTGGGCACGGAGCAGCTCGAGGAGATCAACGCCGCCTTGGTGAGCCTGCACGATGTCATCTGGGCCCTCGGCCACGACCGGCTCAACGCCGCCCGGTCCGTCTCGTCCCTGGCTGCTTCGCTTGGTTTGCTCGGCGAAGGCGTGCGGCCCAACCCGGGCGCGCTCGGAGTGCTTTGGGCGGTCCAAGTGGCGTTCAGTTCGCTCGACCGCCTCGAGGTGCGGGGGCGGGACTCCGCCGGTCTCCACCTCATGCTGGCCGGGCACGGCCTCGACCTGGCCAGCCCGGAGTTGCGGGCTCTTGTCGGAGCGAGGTCGGCCGACCCCCTTTTCGGCTCGCTGGCCGTGCGGGCCACAGAAGGCTGCCTGTCTGTCGTGTACAAAGCGGCGGCCGAGATCGGAGAGCTCGGTGACAACGTGGCCGCGCTGCGCCGCGCTCTCGGGACCGACCCGCTCCTCGCCCGTGCCCTGGCGTCCCCCGAGATCAGGGCCACGGTGGTGGCCCATACCCGATGGGCAAGCGTCGGCCTGATCTCCCCGGCCAACGCCCACCCGCTCAACTCTGAAGAGGCCGGTGCCAGCGCTCCGGGCCCTTATGTCATAGGCGCCCTCAACGGCGACGTCGACAATTACCCCGAGCTGCTAGCTCTCGAGGACGTGAAGGTGCCGGCCGAGGTCACCACCGACGCCAAGATAATCCCCACCCTCGTTTCCAGGTACCTCGGCGCTGGCCACAGCATGGTCGAGGCGTTCCGTCGTGCGGTCGAGCGCATGGAGGGTTCGGTCGGCATTGTCGCCAATGCTGCCGGCTCCGTCGACGAACTGTTCCTGGCGTTGCGCGGCAGCGGTCAGAGCATAAATATCGGTTTGGCCGAGGATGCCTTCGTTATCGCCAGCGAGCCGTACGGCCTGGTCGAAGAGACGAGCCGTTATGTGCGCATGAACGGCGAGGGAGGCGGGCAGGTGGTCCGGTGCTCGCGCCGCGG
>JBEKNX010000588.1:0-2594 GCA_049522375.1 Acidimicrobiales bacterium
TGAGCGCCACCACCGCGCAGGCGAAGACGGGGACGGGCTGCCGGGCCTCGACCTTGGCCTCGCCACGGCCGACGAGGTCGGCGGCGAAGAACCGGCGCAGCGTGAGCCACTCGACGCCGATCGCCGCCAACCACGGCAGGGCCATGATGGACCCGAAGCGGGCGAAGGAGAGCCCGCTGGCTCTGAACGCCAAGAGGTTGGTGAGGTTGGAGACGGGCAAGAGCAGCGACGCTGAGTTCGCCAGGTGGGTACAGGCATAAGCGTGCGGCTTGGCCCGCAGCCGCAGCCGTGCGACCGTCGTGAGAACGGCCGGGGTGAGCAGTACGACCGTTGCGTCCAGGCCGAGCACGGCAGTGACAATGCTTGCGGCCCCGAACACGAGCGCGAGGAGCGTGACGGGTTTGCCCCGAGAACCGACCGCCATCCACGTACCGGCAGCCTCGAACAGGCCGTAGCGGTCGCACAGGTCGGCCATGACGAGGATGGCAGCGAGAAAGCCGATGGTCGGGGCGAGGCTCCTGGCCTCGGTGCCTGCCTCGCCCAACGGCAGTACCCCCAGCAGCAAGACGACGACGGCGGCCGGGACCGCGAAGGCGGCCTCCGGCCACCCCATCGGCCGCACGACGGCGCACGCGAGCGTGCCGACCAGGAGCATGAGCGCGAGCGTTTCGGCGATGGGGCTCGGCACGGGTTACCGATGCTAAGCCCGAGGCTTCGGCAAGGGCACGAGAAGCCTGGACGAGACTCCTCCAAGACCAACCGCACGTCGCCGGCCTTCGAAAAGGGTCACCTTCGCTGGGCGACCGCGCCCCACTCTTCGATCGACCAACGTGAACCTTCGGAGGTCGGGCGCTGTCCGCGGGGTCAGGTTGAATTAGTCCTGACAACGCGTGTCGGCGCTCAACGAAGGTGGCGCACGCTCAGTGGAGTTGGCACAATGCTGGCACCGCTCAGCGAAGGTGGCATGAGATCCACGGCTCGGGTCCCGATGGTTGCGACACTCACTGCTGGTGGCCTTGTCGGCTGTGGGTGCCTGTCATGCCAACCGCATTCGGTGTGGCGCTGTCGGGCTGGCACAGGCTGAGGTCCTCTTGGGTGACGGGACCGAGCGACGGGCTCCGCTCAGCCCGGCAACAGTGGCCGCACCCTTGGAAATGGCCGCTCCAGTTTAGTCCTTTCCGTCCTACGGAGGCCAAACGGGGCTCCCGTGCCTGTGGTGGTCGGCCACGTCGGGACGCCACGTTCGTTCACCCTTGACCGGACGAACGTCGCTTGACATTGCATAGTGCAATGATTTGCTAGGTACAATGACTGTCTACGCCAAAGACTGAAGTACCCAAGGAAGTGGAGACGGACGAGGAGCTCATCGACGCCGTCCTGGGGGCAAGCCGGGCGCTGGTCGCCGTAGCCGCCCGTTCGCTCGTGCACGTGGCGGAGGACGTGACCCTGGTCCAGTACCGGGTGCTGGTGGAGCTGGCCGCCCGTGGCCCCCAGCGACTGGTGGACCTGGCTGCGGTCCTAGGCGTCGACCCTTCCACCGCGACCAGGATGTGCGACCGCCTGGTGCGCAAAGGTCTGGTCTCTCGCCGTCGGGCCAGTGCCGACCGGCGCACGGTGCGGGTCACGCTCGCTCCCTCGGGACGCGACGTGGTGGCCGATGTGACCCGCAGCCGCCGGGCCGAGCTGGCGACCGTCCTGGCCCGGTTGCCCCAAAGCGACCGGAGCCCGGTCCTCGCCGCCTTGAGGGGGTTCGCCAGCGCCGCGGGCGAACTACCCGAGCAGGAATGGTCGCTCGGCTGGTGCCTGGGGACCGGCTCTGCGGCCGAGGAGTGAGGATCTCTTGAGCTTGGCGGGCAGGGAGCAGGTGGGGGCTGGGTTGGGGCGATGAGCGCTGGTCAACCGATGAACGTTGAGCCCCTCGGCCTGCCCGAGGCCCGGCGCCGGTGGCGCCACCTGACGGCAGGGCGCCCGGGCTGGCGCAGCTTCGCCAGCTCGGTGGCGCGCCGTGTCAACTCCATGTCGTACATGCCCCAGTGGCTGGTGCTCGCCTCGGTGATCGGGGTCATCGCCGGGCTCGGAGCCGTGGTGTTCTACGAGGCGCTCAACTTGGCCACCCACTTTTTCCTGGGGTTCCTGGCCGGCTACAAGGTCCCGACCCCCGCTGGCGAGGGCAACCTCGCCGGCTCGGCGCACTACGCCCGCTGGTGGGCTGTCCCTCTAGTGGTTGTGCTCGGCGGCCTGGTATCGGGGTTCATCGTCTTTACCTTCGCCCCCGAGGCCGAGGGCCACGGCACCGACGCCGCCATCGACGCCGTGCACCACAACCCGCGAGGCATACGCCTGCGCGCCGTTGTCGTCAAGATCGTGGCGTCGGCGGTCACCATCGGCTCGGGCGGCTCGGGGGGCCGGGAAGGCCCGACCGCGCAGATAAGCGCCGGCTTCGGCTCTCTGCTGGCCCGGGTGCTGGACCTTTCGCCCGAAGACGGCCGTATCGCGGTGTCGGTGGGGATCGGTTCGGGCATCGGGGCCATATTCAGCGCCCCGCTCGGGGGCGCCGTGCTGGCGGCCGAGATCGTCTACCGCGACGACTTCGA
>JBEKNX010000589.1:0-3070 GCA_049522375.1 Acidimicrobiales bacterium
GGCCGCACCCCCCCGCATGGCGGCCGCAGTGGCGAGCTCCCGCTCCGCCCTTTCCCTGACGTCTACGACAACAGCTCCTCGGTGCAGGGAAGCCAACTTGGCGAAGAGCTCCGCCTCGAATGACCGGCCACGCTCGACCCGGTGCTCAGCTACCGGGGACGCGGGCAACGGCTCGCACGGGTGCAAGACGTCCCATTGCGCCCGCACCGGGCAGCGTGAGGCGACATAAGCGCCTTGCGGTGCAACACCGGAGATCTCGTGACGGGTCGCCACGGAGCCTATGGTAGGGGCGGCGTCACCAGCCCGCTGAGTATCGTTCCCGGTTACGGAAGATGCGCGGCTCAAGGCCGGAGCGACTGGACGGTGCCAAGGGTATCGTCACGACCTCTCCCCGTCTCGTAGGACAGTGAGCGTCCGAAGCCCGAGGCCAACGTCTGTGCTGTGTAGGGCAATCGCGAAGCATCGGAGATGTCGGTTGCGCACGGCATTACGCTCGCAGTGTGCGCATGTCCGCGTCGCCTACGTACCCGGGCGCTCCTTCCTTTCTTACGTCCAGGAGTCGGATCGTGGCTAAGGAAGAGGGCCCGCTCTTCATTGTCGACAACAGCGAAGGCGGGCGCAGCGGTCTCGGCTACTTGCGGGAGTGGTGCGAGCTGGCACGCGGGATCGACATCGCGACCGGGTTCTTCGAGATTGGCGCGTTGCTCGGGTTGGATGGGGCTTGGCAGAAGCTCGAGAAGATCCGAATCCTCATGGGCGACGAAATGTCTCGCCGGACGAAGAAGGCGTTGTTGGACGCTGTAAAGCAGCGCAGCACCGAAATGCTTGACCACAGCCTTGATTCAGCTAAAGACACGGACCCCTTCCTAGGTGAGTGAGCAGCAAGTGCCTGTTTTGAGGTGCGGTCTCCGCGTGGTGGGCGCACCTCTTGCGCCGTCCCGATCGCCGTGATTGTGCCGCCCGAGGGCGTGAGTAAGGGTTGAAAAGGGCTTGATAGCGGCTCCCGAGGCCTCTGGTGGGGGCCGGTCGCCCTCCGAGGACTTACGCGGCGGCGAGGGAGGCTCCTTGGAGCACGTCGAGCACAGCCAGGCGCTTCAAGTTGGCGACGGTGGCGGCCAGAAGAGCTTGCAAGCGGGTTTTGCGCCGGCCCCGGTAACGGGCTTTGCGCATGCCGAGGTCCTGGAGGTGGTCGATCTTGCGTTCCACTTTGGACCGCCGGCGTAGTAGTGCCTTGGTCCCGGGCTCGGCCTGGGCGGCTCGGGCCGCCTCGATGCGGCGGTGGTGGCGGCCGACCATGATGGTGCGCCCGCCCTTCCCGGCGGTGCAGCGCTCCCGCAGCGGGCAAATCTCACAGGTGGCGGTGTCGAAATAGAACATGGTGGCCGGCCGTCCCTTGTGGTCTTTGGCCCGCCGGGCGTCCGAAGTAGTCTGGCCGGCCGGGCAGGTGACCGTCCCGGCCTCCAGGTCGATACCGAACTCGGTCTTGGCGAACCGCCCGGAGTTGGTCGTCGGGGGCACTTTGGCCACCAGCTCGGTGCCCTGGGCCTCCACCGCTTCTCGCACGTCCCCGTCGGAATAGGCCATGTCCCCCAAGAGGGTGGCGACCTCGATGCCTGCGATGGACTGCACGCTCCCCAACAGCGGGGCCGCTCCCTCCCCGTCGCCGGCGTTGCCCGCCCGCACCTCGACGCCGAGCACCAGTTCGGAGGCTTCGTCGATGATGACGTCGAGCTTGTGGCCGTCAAAACGGCGGGAGGCCGACTTACGCCCGTGGCGCATCTCGGGGTCGGAATGCGAGACCACCCGGTCGGGGGCCACCCCTTCCCGGATAGCCGGGCCCTGCTCGGTGGCTTCTACGTCTTGGAGCACCACCTGGGACAGCAGCCCGGCCGCCTCGGCCACTTCGGGGTCGGCCATGAGCTCTTTGTCGGCCGCGGCGCTGCCCAAGAGCGTGGCCGCCAGCTCGACCAGTTCGCCCAGGTGTTCTTTACGGACCGCCCGGTCCTGCCAGTCGATGTCGGGCTTGGCCGCCGCCAGCCCCAGCACTTTGGCAGCCAGCTCGGCGTCGAGGTTGGCTCCCATCGCCCGGGCCAGCCGTCCCATCATCTTGCGCACCAGCTCGTAGGTACTGGCCACTGCCCCCGCCCCGTGCACCGGCGACGAGTCGATGACCGCGGTCAAAGGCTGCTTGAAGATGCCCTTTTGCACTGCCCGCTCCAGGGTCCTTTGGAACAAGGCGCCATCGGCGTCATGGGCCACCAGGCGCGCCCGCATCAAGCTGAAGGTGGTGGCCCCGATCCCCTCGAAGAAGTCGTCCACCCCCATGGCCGCCTTCCAGTCCGAGTCCACCCGGGTGCGCCGGGAGGTCTCGGCGTCAGAAGTGCGGTCATGGGTGGCGCACAGAATGGCCCGCACCATCACCGACGGCGGGACCGAGGGGCGCCCTTTTCCTTCTGCGTACAGGTGGGCGAAGTCCTCGTCAGAGATGACCTCGTGGCCGTGGTCGGCCAGGCGCTCGTAGAACGAGCCCTTGGTCACCAAGTGCCGCCTCACGTGGCGAGTTTCTAACAGCGAACCTTGGGGGTCGACCCGTCCGAGCACCGCACCGCCTCCGGGGAAGTGGGGAACGACAACATTGTTATTCTCCCAAACCCGAGGTCAGACATGGAGGATCCCCCCGACTTTCTGCTTGCTCACCTAGAGGGTGTTCCAGCGGTCCTCGAGAGCATCAAGGCTGGGATGATGCAGTGCCGCGTCTACAACCGTGAGAAGTTCCACGCAAAGGCCTACATAACCCACGGCAAGTTCGACGTGATCGGTTCTCAGGCTCTCGTGGGCTCCAGCAACTTCACTCGCGCCGGGCTCACCGAGAACGTGGAGCTCAACCTTAAGATCGAAAGCTCTGCTGAGGTCGCTCAGCTCCAAGCATGGTACGAGCGCCACTGGGAACAGGCTGTAGAGGTGACAGACGATGTCGTGCGGGTGATCGCTCGGCACGCACAGCCGTTCAGCCCGTTCGATGTCTATGCCCGCGCTCTGCAGGCCCTTTTCGCTGACCACGAAGTCACAT
>JBEKNX010000590.1:0-2574 GCA_049522375.1 Acidimicrobiales bacterium
TGGCCGAGGTGCTGGGGGGCGCCGTTTACCTGGCCATCGTCGCCGCCGGGCTCAAGCTGGGGGACAGGCGGGCCCAAGGCTTCACCGTGGCGGTGGCTGTCCTGGCCCCCCTCTGTTTTGCCGTGCCCGTCTGGCTCCGGGGCGCCGGCCCTTACATGCAAACGGCCAAGTCGGTCGGTTATGCCGGCCGGTACGCAGCCACGCCGATGCTCATGCTCATCAGTGCGGTCCTGGTGCTGGCCGGTCGTCTCTCGGCGCGGCCCGCAAAGCCCGCTCACCTGCGGCGGGCCAACCCGGGTGGGCGTTACGCGACATTGGGCGCCGTCGCCTTGTGCTGCGTGCTGCTGGTCCCGGCTTGGGCTACGGACTTCCGGGACCGCAACGGCCGCTCCAAAGGGCCGGCCTGGCAAAGCCGGTTACCCCTCGCTCTGGCCCAATGCCGGACAAACCCCGGGCTGCGACTGGTGGCGGTGGTGATCGACCCCCCGGTGGACCGTGTGGTCCTCACTTGCCGAGCACTCGTCCAACGGGCCACGGGCGATGATTGACGGCGAGCAGTAGGCGTCCTCGATGGCCCCGGGCTTACATTGTGGGGCGGGTGCGGACGAGAGGAGTCGAACCTCCACCCCTTTCGGGACCAGGACCTAAACCTGGCGCGTATACCAGTTTCGCCACGCCCGCGTAGGCGAAGCACAGCTTAGTGGTCCCCGCCGGCGGGCGCGGCCCAGATGGGGGTGCCGCGGAGCCGGGCAACGCCGACGCCGCTCTGCGGTTTGGCAGTACCCTCCTTGTATGTCCCAGTTCTATATGCCAGTCGCACCGCTGTCCCAGGCCCCGGGCGGCGCTCCTGACCCGAGTGCCGACGTCTACCAGCGGTTGCTGCGCGAGCGCATCGTGTTCCTCGGGACCGAGGTCGAGGACCGGGCGGCCAACCTCATCTGCGCCCAGCTGCTCTTGCTGGCGGCGGAGGACCCCACCCGTGACGTCAGCCTCTACATCAATTCGCCCGGAGGCTCCGTCACCGCCGGCCTGGCCATATACGACACCATGCAGTACGTACCGTGCGACGTATCGACGGTCTGCATGGGACTGGCCGCCTCCATGGGCCAGTTCCTCCTCTGTTCCGGGGCCCCGGGGAAAAGGTACGCTCTCCCGCACTCACGCATACTGATGCACCAGCCCTCGGGGCAGATGCAGGGCCAAGCCACGGATATCGCCATCCAGGCGGAGCAGATCGTCTACCTGAAGCGCATGATGGCCGAACGCATCGCTTTTCACACCGGCCAGACCCTCGAACGCATCGAGCGCGACTCCGACCGTGACCGTTGGTTCACCGCCGACGAGGCCAAGGAGTACGGCTTCATCGACCAGGTGATCTCCCGGGCTCGCTCAGTAGGCGAGCCCGTCCCGGTCTAGGCGAGCCCGTCCCGGTCTAGGCGAGCCCGTCCCGGTCTAGGCGAGCCCGTCCTTCCCGAGCGCCACTTGGCGCGCCAGGCGCTGAGCCTTCAAAAGAGCGTGTCTGGTCACCTGGATGAGGCCACCCTCTCGGTAGTGATGGCGGGCCAGCTCGACGAAGCTCAGCCCGCCGGTAGCGGCCGGGGCGGCTGGGGCGACAGGCTCGGCCATGGGGGCGGCGGTGGGAACGGGGCCCGGCGACGGATCGGAGAGCACCGCCGGCTCGAGTGGCACCGCGGGCTCGGCCGGCACCGCCGGCTCGAGTGGCACCGCCGGCTCGGCCGGCACCGCCGGCTCGGGTGGCATGGTTGCCAGCGGCAGGTCGGGTGCCCGGCGCGGGTGGCGGCTAAACCTCGCCAGCGGCTCCAGGACCACCGACCAACGCAAAGTTGGGCTCACGGCGGCGGCCTTTGCCCGGCACGCCTCCATCATTTCCGGGTCGGACAGGAGGCGGTACAGAGCGTCCGCCAGGGCGCCGGGATCCTCGGGCGGGACCGTCAGGCCCAGGCCTTCGCGGTCCACTAGTTCGGCGAACCAGTCGCCTTTTGTGGTCACCACGGGCAGCGCCGCCCACAAGTAGTCCAGAGCCCGGGTGCGGAAGGCGAAGCGGGTCTCGACGCTGTCGAAGTGCATGGTGACGCCCAGCGTCGCCTCCATAAGGAAATTCTGTCGCTGCGCGTATTCGACCCAGCCGTCGTTGAAGAACACGTGCTTCCCGGTCAGGCCGAGCTCCTCGGCCAGGGCTCGGGTGCTGGTAGCCATCTGCATCGGGGGCACATCGGGGTTGGGGTGCTGCATGCCCATGAAAAAAAGCCTCACGGACGGCCGTCTTTCGCTGAGCCGGCCGACCGCCCGCACCAGGGTCAGGGGGTCGAACCAGTCATAGACCCCTCCCGCCCAGACGAGCACGTCATCGTCGGGGCCGATGCCCGGCACCACTCCCCGCAGAGCCGGGGCGTTGTGCTCGGCGCTCTCATCGGGCAGGCCAAAGGGCACCACGTCAATGAGGCTGCGCAACGTGGGGTCGTAGTCGTAGGTGAGGGCATTGGCCCTTCCCAGCGCGCACAGCTGCCCGATGAACAGGTCGCGTTGCCGCTCGCTGGCGCACATCAGGAAGTC
>JBEKNX010000591.1:0-3150 GCA_049522375.1 Acidimicrobiales bacterium
CAATTGTCTCCAGAAGCAAGCCGTTGTTGCGGACCGAGGAGTCGAACGGTGACCCCGGGTTGCCCTGGATAACGGCGTAACCGATCCCCCATCTCGGCCACCACCCCATAGGGACCAGATAAGCAATGTCGTTCAGGCCACCGGCTTGGGGGACCGACGAGATGTTGCCGGTGGCGGCCGGGGCGGTGACCGACAGCTTCAGCCATACCCGCCCGGCGCCGCCCGAGAGGCGGTAGGTGGTGATGGTGGCGTCCCAGTGCGAGACGGTGCGCGGTATGTCCGTGTCGCTCATGACCGCCAGCGAAGTGCCGTCCGGCGACCACGCCCCGCCGGTCACCTCCGGCGCCCTCACCACCACACGGGCACCCGTGCCGGGGACCCAAAGCCAGACTTCAGAAGGCGGGGCGTAGATGTCGTGGCTCGCCGCCGTCACGTAGGCAAGCACATCGTAGCCAAGGCCCCAGCCGATGACCAGTGTTACAAGCCCAGTGAAGGTGGCCAGCGGGCGAGCGTCCTGGCCATCGGAGCGCGCCACCCAGATACCCTTGGTCATCCTGGTGGCGGTCTGCCTCGTGGTCATGAACGAAACCCACCTGCCGTCGGAGGAGAAGCTTGGCGACAAGGGCATCTGGCCGTTGGGGACAGGTATCTCTGCCACCGAACCGTTGGCCCCGTCGAGGACCCACAGCTTGCCCCGTGAGACGACAGCGAGCTCGCCCTCCCCGCTGAAAGACCTCACGTTCACGAACGGCTGGCCGAGCACGTGCGTTGTCGCTGAGGTGACGGGCTGGGCCGCTGGGGTGTCGGGCTGGCCCAAAGTGGCCGGGGTGGCCACAGCGGCGAAGACGCCCGGCCAGAGCGCGAGGATGCTGACCGCGGCTTCTAGTGGGCGAAGCGGGGCACGGGCCCCGCGTATCAGGCTCACAATTGCTGTAACCGGGACCGCGCCCGCGGGGTTCCAGCCACGTCGCCCCCGGATCAAGTCCAACACACGCTCCGCTCGCTATGTACGGCGCAGCATGCGCCGGCAGCTGGGGAACTCCGAAGCACTCCACCGTGGCACGCGTGTCCTGTTCGTGTCCTGACGCGAACTGACCTGGACATAAGTCCAGGTCAGTTCGCGCAAGAACCTGGTGGCGGGGGTTATCCGCTATACCGCGACTTCTGGTTTACAGATGCGACGAAGTGGCTGGTAGGCGGGGCGTGCCTATGCAATGCATAGGCACCCTGCCTACTCAACGTCGGCGATCCGATCAACATGTCCCGAGGAACTCGACCAGCGCTAGCCTCCGCTCGGACCCGGGATGACCTACGGGGAAAGCAGCCATCACCGTAACCCCAGCTCAGCCGCCATCTTGTCGAAGCCGACCCGGAGGCTGGGCTCCGTCCCTGCGCTCTCGTATACCGAGAGACGGTCCTTCAGGTCCTCGAGCTCCTCGAGCAGCGCGTCGTAGCGCTCGGCTCCGACAAGTACCGCCGCGACATGCCCGTGGCGGACAACCACCACGTCCTCCTCAGCTGCCTCGCGGAGCAGTTCGCCCAGTCGGGCCTTTGCCTCAGTGACCGTTACCAACATCGTTGTCATCTCCTCCTGTAGACCTCGCGTCGGTGGCCGACCCGGGTGACCGTCACCACCTGCGCACGGTCGTCGACCGTGTAAACGACCCGGTAGTTGCCCGAACGGGTGCGCCAGGCATTGGCCACCCCGGCGAGCTTCTCGCTCCCCTGAGGCCAGGGGTTATCGGCCAATGCCTTGACCCGGTCCATCACTCGCTGGAGGTCGGCCCGTTGCATGTCCCGGAGCTGCTTGGCGACTTGGGCCTCGAACTCGACCTCGTACGCCACGTGAGTACGATACCAGAATTCGGTCCGCTTATCGAATCTTAATTTCCGTCCGAAGTTCAGGTCCTATCGGTGGAGCCCATCCCGAGACGCGGTGGCGGAGGTGCCGCCTCCAGTGCTATGCCCAGTGCGAAGGCACACTCAGACAGGTACGCAGCACCGCTGCTCAGAAGCCAGATCCTGAGCAGTGCACCCTTCACGGACCGCGTGTTCGCAGTGTCATGCCTTACTGCGATGTGGTGCATTGCTGTCGGCAACCGCTTCGCCGACAGCTTCGTCGTGGGCGGCGAGTACGCTGGCGACACCACACGGGTCGAAATGTGGAAGGGTCAGACCTGGGTCAGCAGCTCGCCGTCGAAGTGGCAATCGGGCTTGGGCTCCACCCCGACACCCCCGAAGGCCTGACCAAGGTCAACCCCGACCTCGTCAGCAGACGCCGCCTTGGGTGCCGAGGTGAAGCTGCGGAGCAGGTCGGCAACAGCATCGAGGTGAACAAATGCCGCCCGCAGTTGAGGGAAGAACAGCGACCATCGGGATCGACCTCGGGGGCTCGAAGATCGCGGCAGGCCTCGTAGGTGAGGACGGTTCTTTGCGTGAACGCCGCGTAGTACCGACCTCCGCCTCCCGGGGGGTGGCGCGTGTGCTCACGGAACTAGTGGAGCTCATCAGCGACCTGCGAGATCGGGCGAGGGATGAAGGGATCGAGGTGCAGTGCGTCGGTGTGGCAAGGTGTCCTCGCCGCCTCGACTGACGCGCTCCCTGGTTTTGAAGGTCTCCGGCTCCGGGAGGAGCTAGAGCAGCTGGCTTCGCTTCGCGTCGCCGTCTTGAACGACGTCCAGGCAATGGCCCTCGGCGAGCAGCGCTTCGGCGTGGGCAAGGAAGCTGGGGACGTCCTTTACGTGGCGGTCGGCACCGGGGTCGGCGGAGCGATGACCCGAGCCGGCACGCTCGTCGTGGGTGCTCACGGCTTCGCCGGCGATATTGGTCATGTCCTCATCGACGCGTCGTCCGCAGGACGCCGCTGTCCCTGCGGGTCCCCCGGCCATCTTGAGGCCTATGTGTCTGGACCCGCGCTTGCGTCAGCATACGAGCGCCGCGGTGGAACGGGTGCGCTCGGGGGCAACCTCCGCCCGGTTGCCGAGCGAGCAGCCGCCGGCGAGGCGCTCGCCAGAGACATACTGCGCGAGGGAGCAGGGCTCCTCGGCCGGGCGGTAGGCGGAATCGTGAACCTCCTCGATCCCGACCTCGTTGTCTTCGGCGGCGGCCTCCTTGAGCTCACCGAGGAGCTCTTCTGGGGCCATGTGGCCG
>JBEKNX010000592.1:0-2553 GCA_049522375.1 Acidimicrobiales bacterium
GACGACCTGAAGTCCCTCCCCATGGAGGAGGTGCAAAAGCGGCTGGGGTCGTCGCCCGACGGGCTCAGCCAAGCCGAGGCGACCAAACGGCTGGCCCAGTACGGGCCCAACGAGATCGTGGAAAAGAAGACCAACCAATTCTTGAAGCTGCTCAGCTATTTCTGGGGCCCGATCCCGTGGATGATCGAAGTGGCGGTGCTCCTGTCCGGCGTGCTCGCCCACTGGCCGGACTTCTTCATCATCCTCGTACTGCTGTTCGCCAACGCCCTGGTCGGCTTCACAGAGGAACGCTCGGCAGGCAAGGCCATAGACGCCCTGAAAGCCCAGCTGGCAGTGAAGGCCCGGGTGGTACGCGACGGCAAGTGGGCCACGCCACCCTCTCGTGAGCTTGTGCCGGGCGACGTCATCCGTATGCGGCTCGGCGACATAGTGCCCGCCGACGCCCGCCTGCTGGACGGCGACCCCGTCGAGGTGGACGAGTCGGCCCTGACCGGGGAGTCGCTGCCCGCCGAGCGCGCTCCGGGCGACGCCGTGTTCTCTGGCTCTATCATCCGCCAGGGCGAGATCGGCGCCCTGGTCTATGGCACCGGCGCCAACACCTACTTCGGCAAGACGGCGGAGCTGGTCCAGGACGTGCAGACCGCCAGCCACTTCCAAAAAGCGGTGCTGCGGATCGGCAAGTTCTTGATCCTGCTGGCCCTGGGCATGGTGGCGCTTATCACCGTCGTGTCGATCATCCGCGGCGAGCCCATCCTCACCACCCTGCAGTTCGTCCTGGTGCTCACCGTGGCGGCGATCCCCGTGGCCATGCCGACGGTGCTGTCGGTGACCATGGCGGTCGGGGCGCGCCTGCTGGCCAAGAAAAAGGCCATCGTCAGCCGCCTGGTGGCCATAGAGGAGCTGGCCGGCGTGGACGTGCTGTGCTCGGACAAGACGGGCACGCTGACCCAGAACAAGCTGACCCTGGGAGAACCCTTCGCCGTGGGCAAGGTCCCCCTCGACCAGGTCACCCTGAGCGGGGCACTGGCGTCGCGGGCCGATGACGACGACACCATCGACCTGGCCGTGCTCGCCGGGCTCAAGGACGACAAGGCGCTGAAGGGTTACGAGGTCGTCCACTTCGCCCCCTTCGACCCGGTGGGCAAGCGCACCGAGGCGACGGTCAAGGGCCCCGACGGGGCCACGTTCAAGGTGACCAAGGGGGCACCTCAGGTGGTCCTGGCCCTGGCGGGCAATGCCGCCCACGTGAAGCCCGCCGTCGACAAGGCGGTCAACGAGTTCGCGGCGCGTGGCTTCCGCTCGCTCGGCGTGGCCCGGGCCGAGGGCGACGGCGCCTGGCAGTTCATCGGTGTGCTGCCGCTGTTCGACCCGCCCCGGGCCGACGCCAAGGCCACCATCGCCACTGCGGTGCAGATGGGCGTGAAGGTGAAGATGGTCACCGGCGACGCCATCGCCATTGCCCAGGAGACGGCCAAGGCGCTCGGGATGGGCACCGACATCCTCGACGCCGCCGGCATCGGCGCCGTGAAAGCAAAAGCGACGAAGGCAGAGTCCAAGTCCATAGAGGCGGCCGACGGCTTCGCCCAGGTGTTCCCCGAGCACAAGTTCCACATCATCGACGTGCTGCAAAAGCAGGGGCACATCGTCGGCATGACGGGCGACGGGGTCAACGACGCCCCTGCGCTCAAGAAGGCCGACTGCGGCATCGCCGTGTCGGGGGCCACCGACGCGGCCCGCGCCGCGGCGTCCATCGTGCTCATGAGCCCCGGTCTGTCGGTGATCATCGACGCGATCAAGGAAAGCCGGAGAATCTTCCAGCGGATGAACAGCTACGCGATCTACCGCATCTCCGAGACGCTGCGGGTGCTGGTGTTCGTCACCGCCGTGATCCTGATCTTCAATTTCTTCCCCGTCACCGCCATCATGATCGTGATGTTAGCGCTGCTAAACGACGGCGCCATCCTGTCCATCGCCTACGACAACGTCCGCTACCGGGAGCAGCCCGAGGCGTGGAACATGCGCCTCGTGCTCGGGATCGCCACCGTGCTCGGCATCGTCGGTCCGATCGCCGCCTTCGGCTTGTTCTACCTGGGCGACAAGGCGTTCCACCTTAACCATGCGCACCTGCAGACCCTGATGTACCTGACGCTCTCCGTCGCCGGGCACCTGACCATATTCCTCGCCCGTACCCGTGGCCCGTTCCAGTCGATACGGCCCGCTCGGATCCTCCTCCTCGCCGTACTCGGCACGCAGGCGCTGGCGACTCTGATCGCCGTGTACGGGGTCTTCATGACCCCCCTCGGTTGGGGGTACGCAGCCCTGGTCTGGGGCTACGCGCTTGTGTGGTTCCTCCTCACCGACCGCATCAAGCTGCTCGCCTACCGGCTCCTCGACCCCGTGAAGGCCAACCCGGTGACAGTTGGCGCCGGCGTGCCCGCAGAGGTCCCGTCAGCGGGGCCCGGCCCCGCCATCGACCTCCGGCGGGAGGCTGCCCCCAAGGCAACCGTGGCCGCCAAGGCAACGGTGGCCCCGTTCCATGCCGGCTCAGGGCGC
>JBEKNX010000593.1:0-2520 GCA_049522375.1 Acidimicrobiales bacterium
CCGGACCGGTTGTCGGAGGAAACGACCGGACAGTTGAGCCCCTCGACGTAGTTGCTCACCAAGACAATGGGGATGCCACAAGCTTGCAGGTCGAAGAGGTACGTCGAGTCCACGGCGTTAACCAGGGCGATGACGCCGGCAAAGTGGTCCCAGCCTGCCCTGCGTCGGTAGCGCGATACGTCGCGGTCTACATCGGCATCGACCGGGTCGAAGGTTTGGACGCCTACAACCGCCGCGCCGCGGTGCGCGGCGACCTCGGTGATGCCCGCGAACACCTCACCGAAGAAGGTCGACGCCAGCAGGGGCGAAAGGACGCCGATGGTGAGGAGATGGTCGTTCCGCCCGGGGAGCGTTCCCAAGCAGCCTCGCTGCACGCTAGTTGTATCGACCCCGTGGCAACTAGGTTGAGCTGCGCAGTTGGAAATGCCCCCTGGTGAAGGGGGCGTGGAGCGTGAAGGGTCCGGAAACCCCATGTGGCCCCCTCGGCCAGGCGACGGGGGCACGAGCGACACGCACTTGACGACGCGAGCGCTCACGACCGGCCAGGCATTGGTGTTGAGACGGAGAGTCTGTTGCCTCGGGCGGGACCGCACTGCGAGGGCAGGGCGATGCCAGCACTGGTTAGGCCGCGTTGCCTGTCGGCTTTCCCGAAGAGGTGGTCAGGCGGCGCGCTCGTACTCGTGGATCAGGCCGCCTAGGACGTCGTGGCGACGGACCGCTCCGACGTGCCGCTGCTCGGGACGCGGGACCGGCAGCTCCAGCCGTAACCCCCGGTGGGGCCGGGCTTGGTTGTAGTGCCGGAGGTGATCCGATAGCACCGACTCGAGATGCCTTCAGGCCGGCTGGCCCCGAGTACCCGAAACCGCCAACCGGTTGGCCAAGCTGGACAGGAACGCCCGGACCGTTGCGTCCGCAAGCCGGTGCAGCAAGAACTGGTCGATACGGCGCCCCAAGATCCCGTCGGGAGGCTCGTAGCGACCCTGCACGGTTAGCTCGCTCCGGCCCTCACCCACGGGGCTCAGTTGAAGGTCGGCGTCGAGCGCCGGGAACAGCGAGCCCGTCCCCGTCGCCTGCCATGAAAAGGCGAGCAGGGTGACATCCCCGTGACGGCGCAACGGCCCGATGTGGACCGCAACGGTCTTGGAAAGGAGCGTCGGCCCGCTCTCCGGGCCCACCTTGACACGTAGTTGGCCGAGGTCCACCTCGGCTTCGCCCAGGGCTTGGCGGAAGAGCGTGCCCGCGCCCACCACGAGCTCGGCCACGAGCTCGTCACAAGGCCGCTCGACGATCATGAAATCCTGGACGAACACTTCTTTGGGACCTCTTCCCGCCATGGTCGGCGAGCGGGGCGCTCCGCGGTAGAGCCGAACGTCACTTGCCGGGCTCTCTAGAGGGCAGCTCCCCGGTCTTGAGGAGCCGCTGGGGGCAGTGGAGCAGTGGCAGGGCTCCCATGCCGCCAGCAAGGCCGACCAAGGCATGTTTTTTGGCACCCTCAAGGGCGCAGCGCCACTTCCCTACCCATCGCGCCGTGCTGGCGAGACCCGCAGGGCCGCTCCCACGTGGGCGCCGGTCGAGCGTCATGATCACGCCAGAGGCCCTGCTTGACCTGCACCGGCAGCTTGTCGCCCGGAACCGCGGCGCTGACCGCCTGAAGGGGGATGGTGCAATCGGTGCTCCACCAGGCCGAGCAGGCCCTGTCCCGGCGCGTCACGGAGCGCCTTGGCCCGCCTCGAGGCTCTGGTTGCCATCGGGGAACGGACAGCAAGACAGGTACAGTGGACCGCCAGGAGCCCGAAAGAAAGGGCATGGATGACTTGCACCGGGAGCGGCGCAGCGGTCGGCGGGCGAGGTGGCCCCGAGGTGCCCAGGGTGTGGGGCCCGGCGGCCGCCGACGAGGCGGTCAGTAGTGTTTGAGCGCTTCACCGACCGAGCCCGACGAGTGCTGGTGTTGGCCCAAGAAGAGGCGCGCCTGCTCAACCACAACTTCATCGGCACCGAGCACATCCTGCTCGGCCTGATCCACGAAGGTGAAGGCGTGGCTGCCAAGGCGCTGGAGTCGCTCGGCATCAGCCTGGAGGCGGTGCGCGAAAAGGCCGAAGAGAGGATCTGCCCCGCCGGGCCGCCCGCCACCGGGTCACCCCCCTTCACCCCCCGGGCCAAGAAGGTGCTCGAGCTCGCACTGCGGGAAGCTCTCCAGCTCGGCCATAACTACATAGGCACCGAGCACATCCTGCTCGGCCTGGTCCGCGAGGGCGAGGGCGTCGCCGCCCAAGTGCTCGTCAGCCTGGGCGCCGACCTCTCCCGGGTGCGTCAGCAGGTCATCCAGCTGCTGTCCGGTCACCCGACCGGGGGCGAGGAGAAGGCGGCCGCGGGCACGGCCCCTGGCGGCCAGGAGGTGCCGGCCGGCAGCCCGGTGCTGGACCAGTTCGGGCGCAACCTCACCCAACTGGCCCGGGAGCACAAGCTCGACCCGGTGATCGGGCGCGAACGCGAGATCGAACGGGTCATGCAGGTGTTGTC
>JBEKNX010000594.1:0-2514 GCA_049522375.1 Acidimicrobiales bacterium
CAAAAATGCCTCCGTCCCGGGCCACCAGCCAGTAACCGCCCCCGTCCGGGGTGGCGGCCACACCGACAATGGGCTGGTTGAGACGCATGGCACCGGTGGAGCCCAAGAAGCGGGCGTCACCAAAGGCAAAAATGCCTCCGTCCCGGGCCACCAGCCAGTAGCCGCCCCCGTCCGGGGTGGCGGCCATGCCGACAATGGGCTGGTTGATCGGCCGGGAGCCCATGGACCCGAAGAAGCGGGCGTCACCAAAGGCGAAAATGCCTCCGTCGGAGGCCACCAGCCAATAACCGCCCCCGTCGGGCGTGGCGGCCATGCCGACAATGGGGCTCTGCAACCGTAGGGCGCCTGACGAGCCCCAGAATTTGGCGTCACCGAAGGCGAACACACCTCCGTCGGAGGCCACCAGCCAATAACCGTCCCCGTCCGGAGTTGACGCCGCCGTGACAATGGCCCGGTTGAGCTTTTGTCCTGACAGGTCGCCCAGGGCCCGGGTGCCGAAATCGGTCACCGTGCCGTCCGCCCTCACGACCCGGTACGCAGGCGCCGGGACCGGGGGCGCCTTCGGCACCGTTGTGGTCGTCGAGCGGATGGTCGTCGGGCGGGTCGTCGGGCGCGTGGTGGTCGGGCGGGTGGTGGTCGGGCGGGTGGTGGTCGGGCGGGGGACGGTCGTGGAAATCGCCGTCGAGGTGGTGGCGGGTGGGACCGTCGTCGCCGTGGTGCTCGAGGGACCGGTCGTCACCGTGGTGGTACCGGCGGCGCCGGCGGGAGGCGGGCCGTCCGGGCCGGGCAAACATCCCAGGCTGGCGACTAGGACCAGGCCCATAGCCAGCCTGGCGCGCCATCGCCCACCTGCCCATTTAGCTGTCTTTTTCGACCTGCTCTTTGCCACCACTCGGGCACAGCGCGGCACCCGCCGCTCGGTCAAGCCTTGCCCTCCTCGGGTTGGTCAGATAATGCCCTCGCTCAGTGCGTTGCGCACCCAGGGGATAACCTCGTCCAGCATCTCCTCGAGCGGCGTGGTGGCTTCAAAACCCAAAACTTTCTTCGCCTTGTCCACCGAAGGGACCCGCTTGGCGACGTCATGCTCGAAAGGAGGGTCGCTCACGTAGCGGAACGGCTCGGCCGGGCCATGGACCTTGCGCCAGATAAGGGCGGCAAGCTCGAGGACCGTGGTCGAGGTTGCGGTGGACAAATTGAAATCCTGGTTCATGGCCGCGTCGTGCTCCATAGCCGTCACGATGCCCCGCGCAAGGTCCCCGCCGTAAGTATAGTGCCTCACCTGGGAGCCGTCGCCCAGAATGTGCACAGGATCCTGACCGAGAAGGGCCTTTTGCACCAGGTCGGGCACAACGTGGCTCATGGCCAGTTTGACGTTGCCCGAGAGTACTTCGACATCGCCGAGGGCCCGCCCCTCCCCGACGCCCACACAGTTGAAAGGCCGGAGGATGGTGTACGGCAAGGCGTACTGGTCCCACGCCGCCCGGGCAAAATACTCCACCGCCAACTTCTGGAAACCGTATGACGACAGCGGGGGCGGCACCTTGCGCTCGTCGCCCTCCACTGAGGGCCACCGGTCGGTCGACTCGAAGACCATGGACGAGCTCAGGTACGTCACCTTCTTCAGCCGTCCCGCCCGGTGGGCGGCGATGGCGGCATCCACTGAAGAGGCGATGACCCGTTCGTTGGTGGCGAGCAGATCGTAGGCGTAAGTGTGGAAGTAGGAGATCCCGCCGATCATGGCCGCGCCGGCGATGAAATGGTCGCAGCCGGACAGGAGCTGCTCGAGCAGTGCCGCGTCCCGGCAGTCGCCCTCGATGGAGGTGTAACGGGGGTGGGCGTCGTACGATTTGCGGACGGGCCCGTACTTGGACAAGTTGTCGACCCCGATTACCTCGTACTCCCGCCGGAGGAGCTCTTCTACTACATAGCCTCCGATGAAGCCGGCCGAGCCGCTCACCAGTACCGTCGTCATGATTGTTGGTCTCCGTTCTTGTCCATCGTTTTGCGCAGGGCCGCCGCCGTGAGCTTGGGCCCAAAAGCGAAGCGGTACCAGCGCAGGTACGCCGGCAACCACTTGGCCATTTTGAAATGCGATACACCGAAAGTCCGGTCGAGCCAGATGGTCGGCACCTCGGCCACGGGCAGGCGCAGCCGGCGGGCCTTTGTCACCAGCTCCAGCCCGACTTCGAAGCCCTTGTCGCTGTCAATGCCCACTTCGTTCACGAACGCTCGGTTGTACGCCTTGAAGGAATTGGTCGGGTCCCAGGTGCCCACCCGGGCCAAGACCCGCAACGAGGCCCCGGCCGTACGTGACATCAGCCCCTTGAGGAGCGGGCCGCCCACCTGCTGGCCTCCCTTGGAATAGCGGGACGCCGCCGCTACGACCACGCCCCGTTCGACGAGCCGGGTGAGCTGGTCGATCTGCTGGGGGTCGTCACAACCGTCCGCCATCGTGACCACCACCACGTCGGCTACGGCCGCCCCGAAACCGGCGCGTATGGCCCGGGCCGGGCC
>JBEKNX010000595.1:0-2507 GCA_049522375.1 Acidimicrobiales bacterium
GGTTGCTGTAAAGGTCCGACACCCGAGTATGGACATCGAGCACGGCCGAGACCGAGCTCAAGAAATACTCACGTGGAGCTTCTTCGTAATCGACGAAGGTAAGCGGCAAATCAAGGAACTTCCCCGGGAGCGCCTGGTCGGCAGCCAAGGCATCGGCCGTCATGGGCTCATGCGTAATGGCCATAACCAGGAGCGCTTGCACGCCGTAATCGACCTTTGCCGAGATTTGCACACCAGCAGTGTAGAACCCGGCCAAGGTGTCAACGGCTCGTGGCGCGCCAGGGAGCGGCACCCTCCGTTCACGTTATGTTGAACTGAGCCCGTTGGTGTGGCACAATCACACTGTGTCCATGGATTTAGTAGAAACCAGTGAGAGCTTTCCCGTTGATGGGCCCGCTGTGGGATCGGCCGGTACCTCCGCCGCAGACGAGCTGTCGTTAGCAGCCCACCGACAGGCCCCACATCCGGGAACCGTCCCGAACAGCATCGAGGACCGCCTGGTGCTCCGTCTCCTTCGTCACGTCGTGATGCTGCCCCCGGTGAAGGCGGTGAACCGACGGGTGTTCCGCTTCGTCCTGGACCGCCGCCGGGACGTGCGTCGGGCGCTCCGCCCCCTGCGCAAGCAGTCGCTGCTCAGCAACTCGGTGGTGCTGGCGGTGGCCTGGCCGTGGTACAAGTTCCGGTTCCGCTTCTCCCGGGTGCGCCTCCTGCGCCAGCTCCAGTTCTTCTTGCGCGACCACCTGGGCGGCGGTCACCGCGCCGTCGTTTCCCGTCACAACCTCCTGCTCGGCGGGTGGAACGGGATGTCCGGTTTCGACTTTGCCCTGCGCTCGAGCAAGCTGCTGGACCCGTCTACCCGCCTCGAGGATTCCTTCTACGACGAGTTGCTCAGCGCCTATGACGACAACGGCGACGCCGCCCTAGACGAAGACAGCATCCGGGCCAGCGGTTACTTCCAGCGGATCCAGTTGGCGGCCACCTTGTCCGGTCATTACCGGGGCGTGGACGACGTGCCCGGTCTGGTCGAGGTCACCCGGGAGTACCTCGACCGGTACCGCGACCGCCCGGTAAAGTACCGGCCGGGGCGCAGCCGGCCTGGGACGCTGCCACGGGCCCGGCGAATCTGCGGCTCGGACTACTTCTCGGTGCTCGACGGCCACCATCGTCTGGCCATCGCGATGCACAGGGGAGCGCAGGAGCTCGAGGTCATAGTGGCCCCGGGGTCGACCACCACTTACCTCCAGAAGCTCCTCCTGGAGATGTCCTGGTTGGACGGCCGCCGACGGCTTTACCAACCGGTCGGCTTCCCCGAGGTCCAGACGTGGCCGTTGATGCGCAAGTGCCAGGACCGCCTGGGGATGATGACCGCCTACCTGCGACGGGCCGGCGTCACCACCTCGGGGGGTGACCTCCGCTACTTGGACGTGGGCTCGTGTTACGGCTGGTTCGTGTCCGCCATGGGCAACCTGGGCTTAGCGGCTCGGGGCATCGAAATGGACCCTTTGGCCCTCGAGATCAGTCCCCTGGTCTACCGGATCGAAGCTGACCAGATCGCCGTGGGCGACTGCGTAGCCCTGCTCGGGGATCCCGCCCAGACCGCTGACGTCGTATCCTGCCTCAGCCTCCTGCACCATTTCGTTATGGGCCGGGGCACGGCCAGTGCGCCCGAGCTCATGGGTCTCCTGGCGGCCCGGACAACCAAGGTCTTGTTCCTCGATACAGGGCAGGCCCACGAGTCGTGGTTCCGCTGGACGCTGCCCGAGTGGACGCCCGCGTACATCTCCTCGTGGATCCGGGCGCACTCCGATTTCACCCAGGTCGAGCCGATCGGCGTCGATGAAGACGGGTCCGGGCCCTTCCGAGGCAAATTTGGACGGACCATGTTCGCCTGCACCAGGTGATCGGGGTTGTCCCCGCACAGGAATTGATCGAAAGCGACCGGGCCCGTGCCCGGCCCGAGCAAGACCGTGCCGCCAGGGCCCCCGGGCGCTACCGACGTGCTCGGAGCCTGGCTGCCGTGCGCCTGTCCCGGCTCCGGCGAGCTGGTGACCTGTGGTACATCACCGCCGCCGCTGTGGTCAACCTGGCCAACTTCGCCTTCTTCGGACTGGTCGGGCACCTCCTGCGCCCGTCTGCCTACGGTGCCGTGGCTGCGCTGCTCAACGTGGTGTCGGTCGCCGCCATCCCCCTCAATGCAGTGCAAGGGGCCATCGTCCGGGAGGTGGTCCTCCAGGCCCGCGATGGTGCCGCGCCCGGGGTGAGGAGGGCGGCCGCCTTGTTCGTGGGGTCGGGCATGGCCGCAACCTTCCTGTTGGCCGCGGCGTCACCGCTGGCGGCGAGCTTCTTCGGTTTGGGGACCGTAGTCCCCGTCGTACTGCTGGCGTTGTGGTTGGCCCCGTCGGTGACAAGCTCCCTGTTCGATGGCATGCTCATCGGGACGCTGTGTTGGCGGCCCATAGCCGCTTCGCTCATCGCCGGGGCTGTTGTAAGGGTGGCTTTCGCGGCCG
>JBEKNX010000596.1:0-2505 GCA_049522375.1 Acidimicrobiales bacterium
GGACAGATGGACCCCGTCTTCGCCTCGGCCCTACGGGACGCCCTGGTCGCCCACGTCGAGGCAACCCGGCGCCAGCGCCGCCGCTGGCGCTGGCGAGTGGGCCTAGGCGTGCTCGCCGGTTCCACGGTGGTTGCCGGCGGGGCGGCCCTGGCGGCCAGCCTGCTCTCCCAACCAGGGGCGCCGCTCGACACCCAGCTCGGCAGCGTCGTCACTGCCACCAGGACCGGGACCGCCACCATAAACCTGGGCCCCGCCCCTGCCGGCGCCACCAACCTCTCGCTCACCCTTACCTGCCTGAGCGCGGGCACGTTCTACTTCCCCGACGGCTCCATGAGCTGTTCTCCCGCCGACCTGCGCCAGCCGCCGGCTTACCGCCAGGCGAGCGAAGTCGTCCCCCTGGCCCCGGGCCAGCGTAGCGTCATCATAAAGACGAGCCCAGAGTCGTCTTGGGCGCTGCAAGCGGCTTACATAAACCGGGTAATAACCCCATGGGCGACCAACGCACGGGGCGAGACCTACGGGGTATGGAACCAAGACGGCACCCCAGACCTGGTGGCCGTCGTCATCGACCAGGGCAAGCTCCAAGGGTACGTAAAGGCCAGCGACCTCAACTGCGCGTCGGGCCTGGACGCCGTGCACTCGCCCGCCGAGGCCTTGGCCTGGGACAAAGCTTCGGAAGACAGGGACATATCGCTCCCGGTGTACAAGAGCGACGGCACCACCGTTATCGGCACGTTCGTCATGGACGACGCGACGCACCCTGGTGCTCGGACGGTCCCTTTGTCCTCGCTGCACCTGGGCTGCCAGCCACCGGCGAGCTCGGGACAACCGGCACCGAGCTCGCAAACACCCTCGACGGTCTCGCCGGCCCCCGTGACAACCGTGCAAGGACCGGCGGCGACGTCCGCTGGGTGACCGTGGAGGCGGTTGCAGCGGCGTTATGCGTGGCCTCGTACATTTCTTGACCCTCACGCTGTACCCGCCGATATTCCCTTGTCCAACTCAGGAAATCCCCGTTGTCGCGCCAACACATAAGCGGTGGTGGACCTGGAACCTCTGTCGGGTCGGGGCCACTTAGTAGAGCATGAGACGGGCCCGCTTGGCACTGCTCACGATCTGGGCATTACTTGCCGTAGTCGGCCCTCGGCCCCAGGGCGCCCCCGCCGCGGAAGGGCCCGGCTCAGTGCTGGCAACTTCGCTCTTGACTGGCCGCTGGAGCGAGCTGACGTCTGGGGGTGGCCAGCTGCCCGCGGGGGCCGAGCTGACCTCTGTCGTCCAGTTCGACAGGCGCTTCGTCGCTGCGGGCGCCTACTTCGGGAGCGGTCCCGACCTGCCTGCTGCGCTTGGCTGCCCGGTCGGCTGCAACCCCACGGTCTGGACCTCGAGCGACGGCGCTATCTGGTCCCCGGTGTTCGCCAACCCCGCCAGTGGCAGCATCGCCGCCGAGCGCCTCCTTGTCACCCCGGTCGGCCTATTGCTGTTCAACACCGACGAGGGCACGGCGATGTGGCGCTCGAGCAACGGGGCGTCGTGGCACCGAGCCAGCATCGCGCCGGCCATGGCCGCCTTGGGCCTGGCCGGGGCGGCTTGGGGGCACGGGCGGGTCGTCGCCATCTTCAACAACAAGTACGTGGGCACCGGCGAGACGGCCTACGGCGAGGCGGACACCATCTGGACCTCCACCGGCGGGGGGACCTGGCACCAGGACAACGTCCCGGGCGGCCCCGCGTTCAGCTCATTGACCTCTACCGCCAACGGCTTCGTCGCCGCCGGCACCTCCAGGACGACAGGCCAGCCGACGTTGTGGCGCTCGTCCAACGGGCTCACATGGACAGCCGCGGCCCTCCCCGCGCCCGCTGGCAGCTTGGTCGTGGCTACCGACGGCAGCGCCCTGGTGACCGAAGACGTCGCCGCCCCCGGCCCCGCCCCGAGGCCGGCCGAGCTGTGGTGCTCAGCTGGTGGCCAGAGTTGGCGGCGCGCCACCGTCGAGGGCGGACCCATAAAGCCGGCGCTGCTCATCAACCCGGGGCCCGCCCCCGTCATGGCGACCTCTGGTGGCCTTGTCGCCTGGGGCGACCCACCGACCAAGCTGTGGTGGTCCCGGGCGGGGTGCTCGTGGTCCCCCGTTGTCCCCGAGCGCGCTCCGCCACCAAGCCGTTACCAACTGCAGGGGCTCTTCCCGGACCAGCTTGGCCTTGTCGCCGTCGCTGCCGCGACCGGTGCCCGGCCTGGCGCCAGCGCGGGCGAGACATCTATCTGGCAGGTAGAGATCATTTCGCCCGCACGTGAACTTCCGGCCAACTCGTCCACGTTGCCAGCAAGGTCAACCGCCGCCGCCCCGGCCGAGCAAGCCCGCTGGCGCCCTTGATGACCCTTGCAGGTCGCTGAGGATGCACCGCCCTCGCCCCATGACGACCAAGCGAGCGGGAGCCGTGGTGGTGCTCCTCGCGGTTGCGATTTCGGCCCTCGGCTGCGGCTCGACGCGCCCGGCGGTCTCCTCGTCAC
>JBEKNX010000597.1:0-2504 GCA_049522375.1 Acidimicrobiales bacterium
CGACGGCATCTCGTTCCCGCTGTACTTCATGACGGGGATGGCCGCTTACGGTGCCATGTGGGCCGCGATCACCCCGGGCACCCGCATCGCCCGCGACCGGTCCAAGGGCTGGGTCCGTGCCCTGCGCATCACGCCGTTGCGGGCCCGAACCGAGGTCGTGGCCAAGGTCCTCACGGCTTATGTGGTCGCGTTGCCCACTTTGGCCTTGTTGTACCTGGCCGGCGTGTCGCTCGGGGTGCGCCTAGACGCGGCCCAGTGGTTCGAGATGACCGGCCTGCTCCTCGTCGGTCTGGCGCCGATCATCGCAGCGGGCATCGCCCTCGGCCACCTGGTCAGCGTCGACGCCCTTGCCCCGGCCGGGGGCGGGTTCGTTGTTCTCCTTGCCCTCTTTGGCGGCGCCTTCGGCCAACTCTTCAACCGGGGCATCATGCTCACGGTAGTGAAGCTGCTCCCCTCCTACTGGCTCGTCCATGCAGGCAAGACGGTCGTCGGAAGCGGGAGCTGGCCGGCCGAGGGCTGGATCGTCGTCGCAGTCTGGACCCTGTGCTTGGTCCCTCTTGCCGCTATCGCCTACCGGCATGACACCGCCATCGTCTGAGCCCGTCGATAGGGCTGTACGCTGGGAAGACGTGGGCGCCGACCCCGGGAAAACCAGACCGGCCGGCGAGGCGGCGTGGGTCGCGGCCGAGCGTCAGAGGCTCAAGGGATGGCGGGGCGCGATCCTGCGCCTCATCCCGCTCATCGACACCGAGAAGGGCGATGAGTTCTTGCCTCGCCGGGCGTCCTAACCGCTGTCCTACCTTTGCGGTAGCGACACCGGGAGCCCTTCCCTGAGATCCAAGGACAAGGACACGACGATGCCAGAGCTTCTTATCGACTTCATCACTTCACTCGATGGCTACGCGGCCGCCGAGGGCTGGCCGGGCTGGTGGGGGCTGGAAGGACCCGAGTACCTCGCCTGGTTGGGAGAACAGCCCGAAGCCGACTACACGGTCTTGATGGGCGCAACGACTTACCGCGTCATGTCTGGGTTCGCCGCCGAGGGCGCGCCAGGCACCGATGCCCTGGCGGGCATGTCGAAGGTTGTCTTCTCGACCACGCTGAGAGAGCCTCTCGCCTGGGTGAACACCCAGCTCGTGGCTCGAGACCCCGTCGAGGTCGTGCGGGAGATGAAGGACAGCAGCTCCCAGTCGATGCGTACCATCGGCAGCCTCACCTTGTGCCGCTCTCTCCTAAAGGCTGGGCTCGTGGACCGTTATCGGGTGGTTGTCTTTCCCGTCATTACCGGAAGCAGCGGCCGCGAGCGGATCTACGACGGCTATCCCGATGTTGCTCTCGACGGGACAAGAGCGGGGAGTGGGACGCCTGGTACCGCTGGGCGGTACCTGTGGCCGACGACCTTTACGACACTTATCTGGCCGAGCTGCGTGAGGAGGGATTGATCTGATGCCACACTCCAAGTTCTCAGAGCTTTACCGAGAGGTCCTCGCCCGCCCCGGAGCAGCCGAGCGGCTGGCCGCCAAGCGGGCCGAGACGCTGGAGGAGATGCGGCTGTACGAGCTACGCCACGCGGAGGCCATCAGCCAAGCGGAGCTGGCCGGGCGCTTGGAAGTGACCCAGGGCGCCGTCTCCAAGCTGGAGAACGCAGAGGACGTGCGCGTGTCCACCCTCCGCCAGTACCTCAAGGCCCTTAGCGCCCGACTGGAGCTGGTGGCCGTCTTCGAGGAGGACGACCGGCGGGTACCGGTCCACCTCGGCAAGGCGGGTACGGAGCCGGCAGCCTGAAGCTTCCCGCCTCCGACCACTGAAAGTGGCGGCCAGGGTCCACGCGAGGACCGTTCAGCGAGTGGGCACCGTGAACCAACCATAAACCTGATAAAGCGCGGCGATAATTCTCCCGGAAATTCGTCTGGG
Organism: Acidimicrobiales bacterium; assembly: GCA_049522375.1. GTDB lineage: Bacteria > Actinomycetota > Acidimicrobiia > Acidimicrobiales > Palsa-688 > Fen-671. The sequence continues at coordinate 1,915 of JBEKNX010000597.1, forward strand.
GGGCGCGAGGGGGCGCGAAACTATGGTCCCCAGAGGGTACTAACGGCTTCTATCGGTCAAGTAGAAATGGCGTCTGAGCTGGGGAAACATATCCCGACCAGGTGCGTCATGATTAGGGCCCTGAGTATTCGAATCCCTCCGCGCCCACACCACCACCACCACGCCACGCCAACGCCACCTCACTGAGTGTGCCAGCTACCACAGCCGATCGTCCATGACGTCTGGCGTAATCATGATGAGTGCCAGGCGCAATCTGGCGTCTTTCGCCTGGTGACCGGCGAGCGCCGCACCGTCTGGCCTGCTCTGGGCCCTTCGTGACTCAGAGAGGACCCGCTTCATAACGATCTGCGCGCAGGTTCAGCCAGCCCCGCCCAGCCAGGACCAGCGCTGGCGGTCGCCATGCGGCACGCCAGGTACCCGCTCCCGCCGAGATCAGGTCGTAATTGCCGGGTGGGCCCGGCCCAGCGCGGAGGGGGCCAGGGAGCCGCCGATAACAGCTTCAGCGACGTCGACGAGCCGCAGGTTGTGGTCCCGGGCGTGCCGGCGCAAGGTGGAGAAGGCCTGCTCCATGTTGAGGTCGGCTCGCTCAG
>JBEKNX010000598.1:0-2503 GCA_049522375.1 Acidimicrobiales bacterium
TGACGACGCCGGCGGCACCCTGGAATGCTGTGCCCGATGGATACCGAACCGGCGTTTAGAGCGGCGGTCAAGGCTGTCGATCCCTAACAGCGCGGGCGTAAGGGGTGGCGGTCCACCTCCTCCCAAAGTGGCTTCAGGTCGACCGTGGACTGGTGCTCGAAAGGTGAGAACGTCTCGTAGAGGACCTGTCTTGTGGTCGGCGCTTATACATCGCGGTCCGCCCTCGGCGCGGGTCTTCTTTCGGTCCTCGGCCGAGCGGTATGTCGAAAGCGGCAAAGCCGACCCTGCTCAGCGGCCCAGGCTCTCGATCGACGGGCACGCCGACGCGCTCTGGTCGAGCCACTGGCGCAGGGCGGCTGTCGCCTCGACGTCGTTGCGGTTGTAGGTGAGCAGCCAGGTGCGAGCGGCTGCCGCGGCGCCCACCTCGGAGGTGCCGACGGCGGTCTCGTAGTAGAGCATCGATATGTCCCCACCCGGGTCGTCCACTTCCCACCGGAAGCCGCTGAGAGGTGCCACGTGCTTGAGGCCCACCGACGACCCGGTCACCAGTTGGTCCTCGAAGACGCGCCGGAGGTCCACCCACTCCTCTGAACCGATCAACATCTCCACCTCGGCCCGGAGGCCAACAGTCGCGGCCAGGCGGCGCATCTGGCCGTCTTCAGCGGCCTCGTTGTAGCAGTAGGCACGGGCTCGTAGGCCGCTCCCCGCCGCCACGCGCCTCAGCTGCGTGAGCCAGTGCCAGAACTCGAGGAAAAGCGCAGCTTCTTCGTCTGGGGTCAACGGTCCCCAGGTCACAAAAGCCCGGTAACCGGCTGGCACCAGCCCGTTACCTGAGCGGTCGGTGACGAGCACGCCCCAGAGGTAGACGCCATCTTCGATGTTCTCCATGTCGATGTCGACCTCGATGTCACCTCGCGGGACGCTGACAGGCCCGACACCCCGGCGCCGGTAGGCGGGGGCGTCGCCCAGAGCCGCCCGGGCCGCATCGACCTGGTCGGCCAGCCCGGCGACGGGCTCGTCGCAGTAAGAAGCGGTCTTGGGGCAGAGCGACCGGGCGTCGCCCAGGTTGGCCAACCCGGCTTGGCGCAGCCGGGCGAGCTGGGCCGTCTTCCTGGGCCCGATGACCTCTTCTAATGGTGTGCTGTCGGGGCGGTGGCCGACGGCGGCGAGCAGCGGCCGGAGGTCCACCCCGTTTGCCACCAGAGCGGCGGTGCGGTGGTCGAGGGCGGCGAGGCGGCGGCGGTCGGTGACGCCGTGGTCCCGGTGGGCCTGCCAGGCCTTCCAACCGGTCCTGGGCAGCAGGCTCACGTCGCCGTCGCCCCGCTCGAGTTCCGGGCCGCACCAGGACCACCACGGGCAGGTGCCGCATTCGGTGACGCGGACCGGCACGACCAGGGGGACAATGCTCGGGTCGGCTCCCTGCGCCATGGCGATGGCCATGATGTCCAGGCGGAAGTCGAACTCGAAGTCGTAGATCTCCATGGTCGTCCGGCGCTTCTGCTTGCCGGTGGAAGACGGTGTCAACCAGACGGCGGCGTCCAGGTCGTACCAGACAACTTCACCTTCGGTGCCGATGACCCCGCCGAAACGGCCCTCAGGCGCCGCCAAGCCAGAAGTTTCGAGCATCCGCTGGTAGTGCGCCACCTGCAACATGTCCCCACGGCGCTTGCGGGCCCAGCCTCCCGGGCGCACTTCGGAAGCCTCCAACGCCGGAGCGCTCAAGGGCGCGGCCGTCGCCTCGATGCCGTTCATTCCCTGCTCGTGGGTGCGGTGGTGCTTGATGTCAACGGCCCGGTACGACGGTGAGCCCTGGGCTCTGACGAGCATGTCCGGCTCGCCGGTCCGCCGGCCGCGGTAGTCGGTCGGGAGCCGACCGCCCAGCACCAATGGAGCGCCTAACTGCATGGCCGCCACGGTGGCGGCCTCGCGCTCGGCTCGGTCTTCGCTACTGATTGCGACAGCGTCGGGGTGCGAGGACCGCAGCACGGCAACCATTTCGGCTTCGAACAGGTCGCCCTTCTCGGCCCTGCGTTCGGATACCTGAGAGGGGGGCAGTGGGTCGCACGGGCGCAGGCAGTCCAGCTGGGCCCGTACCGGGCAGCGGCCAGCCAGGTACGCCCCCTGGGGCTGGACCGATGACACGTCATGCCGAACCGTCACGGCCAGATCATACGTAGGCGGTGTGACGGCCAGCTGAAAGCCGTCACCGCCCCGGAGTACCGTCCAGCCTATGGACGATGGGCTGGGCACGTTTGCCCGGCCAGGAACTCACCGCGGGTACTTCCCTCCACATTGTGCCCGCAGTTCGTCCAGTCCGGATTGCTTCAGCATCTCGATAACGGCACGAACAGGTTTCCTCGGGCCGGTCACCTGCCTTAGGGCTTCCGCCCCCGCGCCGGCACGCGCCGGGGCGTCAGTTGTAAGCAATACGAGCGGGGTGTTGCCTACCTGCTGCAGCACGGCCGCCTTACCGAGCGCCTTCCAGAGCGTGTCGGTACGCTTG
>JBEKNX010000599.1:0-4838 GCA_049522375.1 Acidimicrobiales bacterium
GAGCGTGGACATCGCCGCGCGCATCGGAGAGTTGGGGCGGCAACCACGGATGGCACGCAAGTTCTTTGACAGGTACCAGGACCGCGTCTTGTTCGGCACTGACGCCAGCCCCAGCCTTAGCCTGCCGCAACAGCTATTTGGCGATGACTTATACGAGATTTATTTCCGGTTCTTAGAGACTGATGACGAGTATTTCGATTATGCTCCTGCGCCGATCCCCCCGCAGGGTCGCTGGCGCATCTCCGGTATTGGGCTATCCGAAGCAGTGCTTCGTAAAGTGTACTGGGCAAACGCTGCGCGGCTCCTAGGCCTCCCCGAGTAGGCCTTCCCGATCCTCGGCACGGTACGTACTGACGACAAGGCCTTGGGCACGTCGAAGCGCTACGCTCGCTGGCCCGTCTCACAAAAGACAGGCAACCCAAAAAAGCGCGAGCACCCTTGGGGCGCCCTGCCGAATCACGGGACGGCGTCGCCATGGGCGAGCTTGCCGAGATGTTGGAGGACGAGGACCGCGCCATGGGCATAACGCAGTCGATGGGGACCGTCGGCGATTCTTAGGATAATGCAATGTTGCGTCCTCAAGACTGGACCAACCCAGCGGGTGAGAGTCCCGTCCGGGTAAACGCCGGAGAGCCCGGTAGCAGGCCCCGGTCCGTTGCCGAGAGGCGGTGGGCTGAGCGGGGCGTCAAGAGCCTCTTTGGAGGGAGCAAGCGTGCGGGCCGTAGCACCACCAGGTGTGAGTCCTGCAGCCTCGTCATATCCACAATGGGGGAGCCGAGCCGCTCATTTCACGGCGAAGGCAGCACCTGGCCTAAATGGCGTCCGGACATGCCCTTGGCCAGGTCCCTCCGGGGTACGGGGAGCGGCACGTACGCAAGGGTTGGGCCGGGACTGGAGAGGCCCGTCTCCACAGCCTTGTCAGCAAAGACCGTCGGTATAAGCCAGTGGTGAAAGCCGACGGAGTGGAGCGGGAGTCCGACGGGGCCGTAGTACCTGGGAGGGCCGCACAGGCCCGCGGACCAGGGAAGGGCCCCGACTTCGGTCACGCCGGGGACGGAGGTAAGCGCGAGGGCATGGCTGGGACCGCCCAGCCCAAGTACCCCGACGGGCATGTGCCCGCCGTCAAAGTGCGACAACTCCAGAACCGGTTATGGGCTGCGGCCAAGCAGTCTAAAGGTCGGCGTTTCCACGCCCTGTACGACCGTGCCTATAGGAGCGACGTCCTATGGGAGGCGTGGGAGCGAGTTCGTGCTAATCGTGGCGCCGCCGGGGTCGATGGCTTGACCCTGTCGGTGGTGGAGGCCTATGGGGTAGAGCGCATGCTGGCCGAGCTCCAGGAGGCCTTACGTACAGGTAGTTACCGCCCGGCACCTGTGCGCCGGGTGTACATACCAAAGCCCGACGGCTCCAAGAGGCCGTTGGGCATACCCACTGTCAAGGACCGGGTAGCGCAACAGGCGGCCAAGATCGTCCTCGAAACGATTTTCGAGGCCGACTTCTTGCCGACCAGCTACGGCTTTAGGCCCAGGCGCTCGGCCACCCAGGCCATGGAGAAGCTCAGGAACGGCTTCATCGAGGGCAAGTGCTTTGTCTTTGAGGCCGACATAAAGAACTTCTTCGGCGAGATCGACCACGAGCGGCTCATGTCGCTAGTGGCCGAGCGGGTGTCGGACCGCCGGGTGCTAAAGCTCCTGCGGCAGTGGTTGCGTGCTGGGGTGCTGGAAGCCGGGGTGCTCACCGAGACGGTCGCGGGCACTCCCCAAGGCTCGTTATGTTCAGCTGAACATAACCCTCCATATGAGCAGCGCTGGGTTATGCGCAGCGTTGGCGTGTAGTGCCCGCTGGGTGCGGGGTCGACGGCGGAGCGCTGCGCATAACGGGGTGAGACTCCGGTCACGCGGCTTGACATGGTGCCGAGCTGGTGCCCGCTCTGGATGCCGAGTTGGTGCGCCTGGGGTACAAGCCGTCGACGATGGTTTGGTACCGCGGCTGCTGGCTGCGGCTGGAGAGATGGTTTGAGTCCCGGGGGGTGCAGGAGTTCTCGCTGGATCTGGCGATGGCCTGGGTCGATGAGGCGTGCGGCGGGTTCTTTGAGAAGGAGCAGGCTGGCGCGCTGAGGGCGAACGACGTGTACTTGTTCCGGGTGGCGGCGATGCTGGACGACTTCGCGGTCCACGGGTCGGTGCTGCGCCGCTACTCCCGCACGGTGGACAAACTGAGCGTCGAGCAGGCGGGCATTCTTGCCGGGTTTCAGACATGGCTGAGGGCGGATGGTTGCGCGGTTTCGACGGTCCGGGCCTATGGCACCGTCGCCGGGGAGTTCCTCGCGTTCACCGGCAGGCGGGGTGGTCTGGCCGGGCTGGATGGTGAGGTGCTCGGAGCGTTCGTCCTGACGTTGGTCGGCTATCAGGCCAAGACGGTGGAGCACAAGCTGTGCGCGGCCCGGTCGTTTCTGCGGTTCGCTGCTGCGGGCGGACTGATCGACCGGGCTGTGCTTGAGAAGGTCCCGGCGGTGAGGTCGAGCAGGCAGGCAAGGGTTCCGTCGGTGTGGGATCCGGCTGATGTGACCAAGATCATTGAGGCGATCGATCGCAGCAACCCGTCCGGGAAACGTGATTACGCGATCGTCCTTTTGATCTGTCGGCTCGGTTTGCGTGCTGTGGACGTCAAACGGCTGCGGTTCTCTGACTTGGACTGGCCCGCCAACCAGGTTTCGGTGCTGCAGGCCAAGACCGGCCGGCGGGTGGATCTGCCGTTGCTCAAGGATGTCGGCTGGGCGATCATCGACTACATCCGCGGTGGCCGGCCAGTCAGCGACTGGCCGCAGGTGTTCATCCGGCATACCGCTCCGATCGGCCCGTTCTCTGACCAGGATCACCTGCACCAGATCCTGGTCAAGCACGCCCGGGTCGCGCATGTTCGAGTAGGCGAGCAACGCCGCCATGGCATGCACTCGCTCAGGCACACGCTGGCAACCCGGTTGATGGAGGACGGCACGCCGGTGGAGCAGATCGCCGACATTCTCGGGCACCAGTCCGTCCAGTCCACCGGCGTGTACCTGAAGTCGTCGCTGGGCTTGTTGGCCAAGTGCGCCCTGGACCCGGACGCCTCGACAACGTTGGAGGCGAAGCGATGAGCGCCGCTATCACGCTGGCTGACGCGATCAGCGGCCTGGTGGCCGAGAAACGCGCGGTCGGCTACAAGTACCGCACCGAGGCGCTGATGCTGGACCGGTTCGAAGCGTTCAGCCGTCGAGAGTTCCCCGAGCTGAACACGCTGACCGAGGCTTCAGTGCAGGCGTGGATCATCGCAGCCCAACAGCGAGCGGTCAGACCCGCGACCTTACAGAACCTGGCCACGCCGACCAGGGAGTTGGCCCGCTGGCTCAGCCGCCGGGGCCAGAGCCCCTATCTGCTGCCCCGCTCCACGCTGCCCCGACCCGTTCGCTATGTCCCCCACATCTACAGCGACCAGGAACTCGCCGTGCTGTTCGCGGCGACCGACCGCTGCCACTGCTGTCCCGAAGTGCCATTTCGCAACCTGGTCATGCCGGTCCTGTTCCGCCTGATCTACGCCTGCGGGCTGCGCTGCTCCGAAGCTCGGCTGCTGCGCTGCGGCGACGTTGACATCACTGCCGGCGTGCTGCAGATCCGTGATGCCAAAGGCGGCAAGGACAGGCAGCTGCCCGTCTCTGAGCCGCTGCGCGAAAGGCTCACCGGCTACCACGCCAAGCTCGCCGGCCAGCCAGGCTGGGAGTGGTTCTTTCCCGGCGCCACGCTGGACGTGCCGTTGACGCTTCAGAACGTCAACCGCAACTTCCGGCGGTTTCTCTGGCAGGCGCGCATCCCGCACGGCGGCCGCGGGCACGGCCCCCGTGTTCATGATCTGCGCCAGTCAATGCGTTGCTGCCGGTCCTGCAAACGTACCTGGGGCACTCGTCGATCGGCGATACCGCCTACTACCTGCACCTGACCGCGGAGTCCTATCCCGACATCACCGCCCGGGTGAAGCAGGCGTTCGGCGACATCGTCCCCTCTGTGACGGGACGGCCTGCTCATGGCGACTGACTTCGCGGTCAGCCTACGCCGATACCTGACCGATCACATGGCCGGGCTGCGCGGCTGCTCACCGAACACGATCAGCTCCTATAGGGACACGTTCAAGCTACTGATCTGCTACTTCCGTGACGAGCGATCGATCCTGCCTGAACGACTCACGCTCGAGCTGATCGACGTCGACACGATCGCCGCATTCCTTACCTGGCTGCGCACCAGCCGGCACAACAGCCCGTCAACCTGCAACCAGCGCCTGGCCGCGATCAGCTCGTTTTTCAGCTGGATGCAATTCCAGGACCCTGCGCGGATGATGTGCTGCCAGGACATTCTCCAGATCCCCTCAAGCAAGCACGACCAGCCGGCCATAGCGCACCTGACCGTTGAGCAGACTCGGCTGCTGCTCGCCCTGCCCGACGGCGCCACCCGTCAAGGCCGACGTGACGCGACACTGCTGGCCACCCTCTATGACACCGCTGCCCGAGTCCAAGAGACCGCCGATCTGACAGTCCGGGACCTCCGTCTCAAGGGCCCCGCAATGATCGCGCTGACCGGCAAAGGCAACAAAACCAGGCACGTTCCGATCGACGCGAACACCGCGGCGCTGCTGGGCGCCTACCTCGCCGAGCGGCAGCTCGACCGTCCCGGCCACGATGACCGCCCGGTGTTCTTCAACCAGCACCACGCGAAACTCAGTCGCGGCGGGATCGCCTGGATCCTCCACAAATACCAGGGACAGACAGCCGACCCGACGCTCACCAACGCCCAGCTCAGCCCGCACGTCCT
>JBEKNX010000600.1:0-4791 GCA_049522375.1 Acidimicrobiales bacterium
TTTCCCCAGGTACTGGCCCTACCATCTCGCACAAGAGCGGCACCGAGTACACGAGTCGCGCTACGCCAGCGGCGTCATCCCAAGAGCGGCTTGACTGTCACTCCAGGGGATCTGCACCCCAAGCTTTATGAGACAACTTCTTCATAGAAATACTGTCTTGGTTGGGTCGTCCTCCGGCTTGTTGATCCACGCCACCGTGGGCAGGGCCGGTGGTGTGGGCGGCTTGCTCACGAAGCGCTCGGGATGGACAGCGTAGGCAGCGTCAAGGACCAGGCCGCGCTGGGCCCGGAGAAGCTCGGCCCGGCCGTAGTGGACGTCCGCCGGGGTGTGGAACCCAATGCCTGAATGGCGGTGCTCGGTGTTGTACCAGCAGAAGAAACGCCGGCAGAAGCTATGGGCGTCTTCAAAGCAACCGAAGCGGGCGGGAAAGCTCGGCCTGTACTTGAGGGTGCGGAAGTGCGATTCCGAGTACGGGTTGTCATTCGAGCAATGAGGCCGGTTGTGGCTCTTGGTGACGCCCAGGTCGGCCAACAAGAAGGCGACCGGCTTGGAGGCCATGGAGGTCCCTCGGTCGGCGTGGATGGTCAGCTGTCCAGGGCTGACGCCCTGGTTGGCGATGGAATCGGCCAGGAGCGCCTCGGCCAGCTTGGCCCGCTCGGAGCGGGCCAGCATCCAGCCCACCACGTAGCGGCTGAAGATGTCGATGACGACGTAGAGGTAGAAGTAGCTCCATTTTTCGGGTCCGAGCAGCTTGGTTATGTCCCATGACCAGCACATATTTGGGGCCGTGGCCACGAGCTCGGGCTTTACGGCAGCGGGGTGGGTGGCCTGGCGCCGGCGTTCGCGGACCTCGGCGTTGGCTCTCAGCACCCGGTACATGGTCGAAGTGCTGGCCAAGTAGGTCCCTTGGTCTAACAACTTGGCGTACACGGTGGCCGGCGCCTCGTCGACGTGGTCAGGCTGGTGCAGCACCTCCAGCACGGCCTGGCGTTCGTCGTCGGTCAGCGCTCGAGGTTGTGGCTTCCTAATGGACTGCGGTCGTTCAGGTGCTGGGCTTTGGCGGTGGCGGCGGTAATAGCGCGCCCTGGGCTCACCCAGAGCAGCGCAGGCCGAGCGGGTGCCCACCACCGGGGCCAAGCTGGCGATGGCCATGTCGGTCATCTCGTCTCGCCGGTCCTCTCGGCGCTGTCGGTGGCGAGCTGCTCCAACAGCGCCGAGAGTTTCCCCTGGATCTCGATGACCTTGCGGGCCTTGTCGAGTTCTCGGTTGAGCCGCTCGTTCTCTTTGCGCAGGGCGGCAACTTCACGGTCCTTGGGGTCAGTGCTTGGCCGACCGGCCGGCTTGGCCAGGGCCTCCAGGGCACCACGGTCACGCTGGTGGCGCCACTCGGTGATGTTGGAGCTGTAGAGGCCCTCACGGCGCAGGAAGGCCCCGCGTTCGTTCTTGGGCAGCTTTTCGTAGCTGGCTAGCGCCTCGGCCTTGTACCGGGCCGAGTACTGGCGCCGGCGGGCTTTGGCCGGGATCTCGGGGTCAGGGTCATGGTCCATGCCCAAAGCCTTCTCGGGCGCGTCGATGGAGTGGGTGATGGTCTCGGTTGCCATGTGGGGAGTGCCTTTCCCCGCCCTCTAGTTCAATGATTAGGCGCCCTCTAGTTCAATGATTAGGGTGCAGCTCTTCTGGAGTGACTTCGTAGGGGCAGCCGACGGGTCGTAGCGGGGCGCCCTTCCTCAGCGGGTTTTCGCCAGCAGACCATGGTTTCGCGGCGGGGTGGGTGACGGCGTTGCTGGGGCAAGGGATCCACCAATGCTGCGCAGGCGAGGGGCTATGATCTGCTTTGTAACCACAAGCAGATAGGAGGCAGGTAGTGTATGCTCATGGCAGCCCGCAAAGTTCAGGTCCCACGTTTGGTGCGGGGGTCAGTGGTGGTCCAGAAACGCCGTTGTGGCAAGGCGAACTGCCACTGCGCCAGCGGGGCGGCCCTGCACGAGACGACCGTGCTCAACTACTCCGAGGGGGGCCGGACACGGGCCGTGATGCTGCCCGCCGAGGCCGTGGGTGCCGTGCGGGCGGCGGTGGGGCGTTACCGCTCAGCCGAGAAAGCCTTGGAGGACAAGGGCAATGCCGGCCTGGCGGAAGTGGTAGCGACCTGGGGCGAGCGCAGGCGGCGGGGGTAGCCGGCCAGGACGGCTTTGATAGGTCACGCCAGGCCTTCGAGGGCGTCGTCGCCTGGCTGGGCTCGCAGGACGCAGATGCCATGACCCACGCCGAGCTGGAAGACCGTCTCTCCGCCGACATGCGCCAGGTCGTCTGCCGGCTCTTCCAGGACCACGTCGACTTGAGGGCCGAGCGCGAAGAGCGCCTGGGCGACGTCGCCGGTGCTGCCGGCGTCGTGCACGGCTCGCTCGAAGCCGGCCATGAGCGGCCCTTGGCCACGGTCTTTGGCGAAGTGACCGTGCGCCGCCTCGCTTACCGCCACCGGGGCGAGGAGAACCTCTACCCCGCCGACGGTGCGCTCAACCTGCCCGGCGAGGTCTACTCGCACGGCGTGAGGCGCCTGGCCGCAGAGGAGTCTTCCAGGGGCTCTTTCGACGAGGCCGTGGCGGCAATAGAGCGGGGGACGGGCCAGCACGTGCCCAAGCGCCAGGTCGAGGAGCTGGCCAGGCGGGCCGCCGCCGACTTCGAGGCGTTCTACGAGGGCGCCAAGCGCGCCGAGGCCGGCCCCGCTGACATGCTCGTCATCTCGGCTGACGGGAAGGGGATAGTCATGAGGCCCGAGGGCCTGCGGCCTGGCACGGCAAAGGCGGCGGCGTCCAAAAAGATCGCCACGCGCCTGTCAAAAGGTGAGCGCCCGTACCGCACGCGCATGGCCGAGGTGGGGGCTGTCTACGACCTGTCGCCCGTGCCACGCCGGCCCGAGGACATAATGGGCACAGAGAAGGGCCCCGCCCCCGTGGCCAAGGCGAAGTGGCTCACGGCCAGCGTCGCCGACAGCGCCGCCGAGGTCATAAAGGCGGTCTTCGACGAAGCCGCCCGACGCGACCCCGCTCACAAGCGCACCTGGGTGGCACTCGTCGACGGGGCCCGCCACCAGATCGACCGCATCAAGGCCGAGGCCAAGGCGGCCAAGGTAGAGGTCACGGTCGTAGTCGATTTTGTCCATGTCCTCGAGTACATATGGAAAGCGGCTTGGAGCTTTTTCGAGGTGGGCGACCCCTCTGCCGAGGCCTGGGTCAAGGACGAAGCGACCGAGGTGCTGCGCTCCAGGGCCTCGGTCGTCGCCGGTGCCATCAGGCGCAAGGCGACCTGCCTCGGTCTTGAGCCTTCCCGCCGGGCCAACGCCGACACCTGCGCCGACTACCTGCTGGCCAAGTCCAAGTACCTCGACTACGCCACCGCCTTGCAAAAAGGGTGGCCTATCGCAACTGGCATTATCGAAGGAGCGTGCCGGTCCTTGGTGGCGGACCGAATGGCCGTCACGGGGGCCCGTTGGGGCCTGGAGGGGGCGGAGGCAGTCTTGAAGCTTCGCGCGTTGCGCGCGAACGGCGATTTCCCCAGGTACTGGCCCTACCATCTCGCACAAGAGCGGCACCGAGTACACGAGTCGCGCTACGCCAGCGGCGTCATCCCAAGAGCGGCTTGACTGTCACTCCAGGGGATCTGCACCCCCTCGAGGGCGACGACGGCGACACCGACTTGGCCCGGGCCATGCTCCAGGCCTTTGCCGAGACGCTGATGTCGGCCGAGGCCTCGGCCACCTGCGGTGCGGCCTACAACGAGCGCAACGAAGACCGGACGAACTCGCGCAACGGCTACCGGCGGCGGCCCTGGGACACCCGGGCCGGTTCGATCGACCTGGCCGTGCCCAAGCTCCGAGAAGGCAGCTACTTCCCCGACTGGCTCCTCACGCCCCGCCGGCGCGCCGAGCAGGCCCTGGTGGCGGTGATCGGCCAGGCCTACGTGGAGGGGGTATCTACCCGCCGGGTCGATGACCTGGTCAAGGCCATGGGCATCGACGGCATCTCCCGCTCGGAGGTCTCGCGCATGGCGGCCGAGCTCGACGCCAAGGTGGCGGCGTTCAGGGACCGGCCGTTGGACTGCGGCCCCTACCGTTACATGTGGATAGACGCGCTTACCCAAAAGGTCCGAGAGGCGGGACGGGTGGTCAACGTCTCCGCGGTGGTGGCCACCGCCGTCAACCACCAGGGACAGCGCGAGATCGTCGGCTTCGACATCGTGAGCGCCGAGGACACCGCGGCGTGGACCGAGTTCTTGCGCGCCCTGGTGGCCCGGGGGCTCGCCGGCGTCGAGCTGGTCATCTCCGACGCCCACGGCGGGATCAAGGCGGCCATCGCCACCGTGCTCTCCGACGCCACCTGGCAGAGGTGCCGAACTCACTTCATGGCAAATTTGGCTTCGCGGATCCCCAAGCTGAGCTGGCCCATGATCGCCACGCTGGTCCGCTCCATCTTCGAACAAGCCGACCGCGACGCCACCTGGGCCCAGCTCGGCGATGTCGTCGACAAATTGACCACCGCGGGGTTCTGCGACGCGGCGTTATATGTCCTGGATGCCGCCGACGACATCCTGGCCTTCAGTGCCTTCCCCGTCGAACACTGGCCCAAGATCCGGTCTAACAACCCACAAGAGAGGCTTAACAAAGAAATCCGGCGAAGGACCGATGTGGTGGGCATCTTCCCCAACCGCCACGCCGTCACCCGCCTGCTCGGTGCTCTGCTCGTCGAGCAGAACGACGAATGGATCGTGGGGAAACGCTACATGGGCGCCGAAACT
>JBEKNX010000601.1:0-2869 GCA_049522375.1 Acidimicrobiales bacterium
GCGGCCTGCCCCGACCAGGACCTGGGCCCCCCAGTTCTCCCTGACTTCGAACCTCCAGTCGGAATTTCGGAGGCCCGCGTGAGGACCGTCACCCTGGACGAAACCTCCCGGAAGCTGTTCCGGCGGAAGTCGGGGAGGACTCGACCGTGGTCCTAGACGTCCTCGTCAGAGCAGACGTCCAGCTCGAGGGCCTTACAACAAGGCGACTCGCATCAGCGAACGGCCTGAGAGCATACAAAACGACCCTGAAGGTGACGTTTGGGTCGCGGTCGACGTCAGTGAAGTGACGCTGATATTTGACGGTACCGCCAACCCAGATTACGGTTCGGTGGCTTCTCTCGACCTTGAAGGGGCGACGCGAATAGCCGTTTGACGGTAACCCCCGACGCTAGCGCCGCAGGTAGACCTCAATTACCTCGGGGTCCTCAGCCAGAGGTTCGGGATCTCCCCAATAAGCGCTGAAGAACGCCCCAAGGAGAAGCTCGTCGACCGTGTCGAAGTCGCCTTCGTCGTTGTGGGCATCCTCCCATGCGTCAAGGGCCGGGGCGGCGGCGGGGCCGTCGATGGGCTGGTACCGGGGCACTCCCCCGGCGTCGGCCGGCATGACCACCTGTTTCCGGAGCCGGGACACCCGGATCACGGCCACGAGTCGCATCAACAGCCCGTCCCGGCGCAGCAGGCGGAGCTGGCGTTTGACGTGGCGCGCGACCCGCTCTTGATGGGCAACGTCAATTAGCCGCCCAACTTCCTGCCTCACTCTTTGTTGGTCGGCGGGGTTGAACGACCGCGGCGCAAGGCGGCGTCGTATGCCCGCCGAGGGGCTCCTCCCTTGGGTGGCAGCTGTCCAGGCGGAGTAGCGCTCAGGTACCGGGCAATCGCCGGGTGCTGGCGCCGCGGCACCGGGCCGAAGAAGCCGGCCAGGGTAGCCAGGTCGGACGGGGTCGCCGGCTTGGCCGGCGCACCCTGCATGATGAGCTCGCCGAGGGCATCGGCGACGATCCCCACTAGCTGGCACCTTCAGCCATGGCCACGACCGCCCCAGGGCCGGCGGCCTTAAATGCCTCGAGAGCCTCCCCCATAGGCAGCGCCCGCCCCTTGAGCTTCCAGGAACCGAGGCCGGTCCCGGCGCGTAGCCCCGCGGGCAGCTCGGGCGTCTCGACCGCGAATAGAGCAGCGTCGACGTCGGTGAGGCCTACCGGAGGGACATCCGAGCGGGCCAGGCTGCGCCACGTGTTGGCCACGAACCGGTCGTGGATGGTCCGCTTCCAATCGGGCCGGCCTAGAGGGTGGGGCGGCTGCGGGCCGTTCTCGAACCATGCCGTAGCCGCCGCGTACCCTTCCTTGATCACCGCCAGGGCTTCGCCTGCTTCGCGGCTGTCCTCCCCCGCCAGCTCCTCGCGCGCCTGGGCCAGGCGGGTGGCGGCGACGTCCAGAGGACGGGACCGCTCCGACGACAGCCATGCCTGGCGGGCGACCAACCGCTCCCCCGCCTTTTCGGCTAGCTCTACGCCCAGCTGGACCAGCGGGGTGGTCAGCCAGACCAAGGCACCGGGGCGCGCGCCGTGCCGGCGGAAAGGGTCGGGCAGCGACCCGGGCACCAGGGCGGCGACCGCAGCGTGCTCGACCAGCCAGTAACCACAAGGGCGCCCCGATTCAGGCCCCGGCTCGAGGACTTGTTCGGGTTCTTGGGACCAAGGCCCGACAGCCAACGGGCATGAGCGCCAGGCCGAGAGGTAAGAACCGGACCGGTCGGCGACGACCAGCCAAGGCCGGGCGCGCTCGTCGGCGGTCAGTGCCCTCGACCACACCGCGGCAGGCACGCTCCAAGCTGTGGGCAAATAGGGCGGCTCCAGCGCTGGGTGCGGCGCTGGCGGCCCCAGGCCGTGGCCACGAGGCTGGCACCGCTCGATGAGCTTGTGCACCGTCGACGCGGCCGAATAGGCGTACCCGAACCCGAGCGCTGTGCTGAAACGGTCAAGGGCGCGGGCCAGCTCGCCGGCGTTGGCGGCACCGGCGAACTCGCCGCTGTAGCCCGGGAAACAGATGAGCACGCGCGGGGCATCGTGGCGCTCCACCACCAACCCGCCGGCACTGCCGATCTCGCGGACCGACGTCGTCGGGCCCATGGCCGCCCGGGCGAACTCGAGGCGGGGCCGGTCGCCCTCATGAGGGAACCGCTCCGGCAACCCGATCTCGTGGTGGGCCGAAGGGTGCACGGCAATGACCAGCTCGCCTCGGGGGGCCACTTCCCTGGCCGCGTCGACGAGCTCTCCCACATGGGCCCAAGGCTGGCTGTGCTGGTAGACGACTTCGCCCGAAGCGTCGCAGAGCCCCGACCCTTCAGCCGCCATGTAGACGTAGCGCTCTGAGCGGGAATAATCAGGTGCCCCACTGTGCTTCCGGCCCGTCAGCCAGCCCGGGGTACTGGACGCGGCGGGCGCGCCGGCACCGGCAGGTACCGCGCCCACAGCCATATCCGCTTCATCCGTCGGTCCCTCTACCTCCTCCGGGGGCGGGCCCGCGGGGCCAACCTCATGCGCCTCGGGGGGGGGCGCTGAGCTAAGGGCCTCACCGGCTTGAGGGGGTTCCAGCGAAGCTGGCGCAACGGCGACGCCTTGGTTGTCAGCCCCCGACGTCTCCCCTGGCAGCACTTGGTCAAAGGCCAGGAGCACGAGCCGGACAGCTTGGCCCCCGACCTTGAACATCGGGCTGGCCACGGCGCCTCTTTTGCCAATGTCGAGCACCAGGCCCGAGCTGACGACCGCAGCGAGGAGCTTGCGGTCACTGGCCTCGGCGAGCGCCCAGCTGACCCCTCCGTTACGTAGCAGCGACCGCAGGTCTTCGCCCCGGGCCCCGAGCGCCCCGTAGC
>JBEKNX010000602.1:0-5127 GCA_049522375.1 Acidimicrobiales bacterium
GATCACGAACGGCCCGGCACCATGTCAAGCCGCGTGACCGGAGTCTCACCCCGTTATGCGCAGCGCTCCGCCGTCGACCCCGCACCCAGCGGGCACTACACGCCAACGCTGCGCATAACCCAACGCTGCTCATATGGAGGGTTATGTTCAGCTGAACATAACCCACCTTGCGGGACACCGCTCAGCGTTGGCTTCCAGGTCCAGTCCTCTAAGTACCCGGCTTGGAGCATATTACCCACAAGCCGCAACATCCGGTTGTCGTGGACCTTCTCGCCCAGCGTCTCTAGCATGACGTTGTGGTCAAGCCGGTCGAAGCACTGGGCGATATCGCCCTCGATAAACCAGGTCGTCCCGGTCCAGGCCACCGCCACCTCACGAAGTGCGGTGTGGCAGCCCCGGCCAGGGCGGAAACCGTGGGAGCGGTCGGAGAACTGGGGCTCGTAGTACGCCTCCAACAGCAGGCGGACCACTTCGCCGACCAGCTTGTCCGACCACGACGGCAGGCCGAGCGGGCGTAACTTCCCGTTCTTTTTCGGGATGTAGACCCGCTTCACCGGCTTGAACCGGTAGCGCTCGTGGCGCAGCGCATCGATGATGCGCCCGATCTTGGCCAGCGTCATGCCGTCCGCGGTTTCGTCGTCAGGCCCCGGCGTCATTGCGCCCTTGTTGGCGTAGATGCGGCCGTAGGCCATGAGGTACAACTGCGGGTTGAACAGTTGCCGGTACAGCTCATTTACTGGCAGGCCTCGCCTGCCACGTTCACGAAGGACGTCAAGGACCGTTCCGGCGTTCTGCATTACGCATACCTCCTGGTCATTGGGTGTCCTGTCACCTGTGCCCCTTTGCCCTGCGGACGGCTTTCCCGTCCTCCTTGGTGGGCCGTTACCCCGACGACTACTATGGGCACTCCGTCGCCATAGGGCTCGCGCCCCACAGGCGATCCCGCGTTCGTCCTTGTCGTACGTCCTAGCGTGACGTAGGCGCCCCACTCATCTCCTTGAATGCCCTCACTGGGCATCGCTCCACAGCCCAGAGGTTGCGCCAGCCCTTTTACAATGCCAGCGCAGGCTGTGGCGCCGGTAACAGGTGCGTTTCCGGCGGATGGTTCTTTGCATCGTCTGGAGATTGGGGTATCAGGCAATCCAGCTTTCGCCATATCACGCGGGCCCCGCGGGCGCGTCGCCCCGTGCACCTGGGCACGACCGCCGCTTTCCTGGCATGCTATTGTCCCCCTCGCCTTTCGGGTCGAGGTAAGCCATTGGGCCCAAGAACCTCCCTCTGAGTCCATCCCGGCTGCGCCGGGGATACGACAAAGCGCCTCGCGGCGCACTAAAAGAAGTACCTGTACTCGCTGAACAGCACGTCCTGGCCACGCTCGACCGAGAGGTCCTTTCTCAGGGCGACGACCCGGTAGCCACGCCTGCACTTGGCCGGCCGGTAGGAGAAGCTGACGACGTCCTCGGCCTTTTGGCGCAGCACCTTGTAGCGCCGGGACCTCACGATGGCGTCCTTCACGTTGGCGGGCTTGGTGCGCGGAGCTGTCTTTATGGCCCGCTCGGCCCGGGCCACCAGCTCGTGGTAGAGCTCGTCGGGCACGGCCCCGGCCCGCTCGACCATGGAGGCCCAGGCGTTGTAGCCGAAGACGAAACGCACGCCGCCCGCGTCCCAGCGGTCGAACTCAGTGGTGATGGAGAAGTCGGTGTCGCCTCGCAGCAGCACGTCGCTAAAGCCATGTCGATGCCCTCCTTGGCCTCTGCCCCGGTGGGCACGATGGTGGCGTCGGCGTCGATGACAGCTGTCTGGGAGCAAAAGCTGGCGGGCTGGGCCGCCCAGGCCCGCAGCCGGGCCCGGTTGGCCGCCTCTTGGAGGGCCATGACCGAGGCCTCGTCGAAGCGACGGCAGAAGTCCCCCGCCGTGGTGGGGTCGGGCAGGGCGGCCGCCCCGATGCCGTCCAAGAACACCTGGTCGCGCCTGCGCAGCTCGATGTCGTCGAGCGTCTTGCCCCCACACAGGGCGTTGTAGGCGACGTTGAGCACGTGGTCGGACTCGTAGTAGGGCTTGTGCAGGGCGAGCAGGCTGAGCGAGGCGTCAAGCTCGTCGGCCAGGCCCAACGCCTTTACCAGCTTGGCGACCATGCCCATGCCGCCGTGGGCCACCGCCCTCGTGCGCCCGGCCAGCTCGTAGACGACGTTGCCCCGCCCGAGCACCGGGCCGGAGCTGTTCGGGACGAGCGCGCCGGCCAAACGCCTCCTGACCGAGCGCTCCTCGGCCGCCAGCATGGCCCGCCTGCGCCGCCGCTCCGCCCGGCGCTGTCCGACAGTGCGCCCTCTCGCTGAGCTACGCTTCATCTAGGAACGCCCTCCTGTTGTGTGGGGACTTTGTTTTTGGCGATTCAATTTTCCCATATCAGGAGGGCGTTTCCGCGGACCCAGGCAGTCGTGTGGCCGCCTCGGGCTACGCCGTCGACGTTCACCTGAAACCCGAGTTCCGGCCGGCGTCGCCTCAGCCCGGGAACCCATACGGCACAGGGACGATCTCGCTGTCCAAGCCCGTAGTGGGCCGGCATCACGCTTGTTTCAGGACTAATCCATCACCGGGCTCCGAGGATCCTGTCTACTCGACGACAGGCCTCTTGCGCTCGGCAGCACCGGGGCGGTTGTTGGGCCGGTAGGACTTGCCGTCCATGTGGATGTGGTGCGCGCTGTTGACGACCCGGTCCAAGATGGACTCCGCGACAACCGGGTTCGGGAACAACGAGTACCAGTCCGTCGCCGCTCTGTTGGCGGTCGCGATCAAGCTCTTGCCCGTTCTTTCGCTTACCAGCTCGTAGAGGTCGTCGGACTGGCCCGGGGTGAACGCCCGCATCGCGAAATCATCGAGGACGAGGACGGCAGGCCGTGCCCACCGGCGCAGGCGCGTCTCCCACGTCCTATCGGCGTGGCCACCGGCGAGGTCGGCCAGAAGACGGCTGGTCTTGGTGAACGCGACGGTGTAACCCCGCCGGCACGCCTGGTGCCCGAGCGCCTGGGCGATCATCGTCTTGCCGACACCGACGGGCCCGTGCAGGACCACGGGCTCGCCGGCTTCGACAAAGCGCAGGCTGGCGAGGTCGCGGATGCGCGCCGCTGGGATCTTCGGGTTGAACTTGAAGTCGAAGTCCTCTATCGCGCAGGTCTGCTCGAAGTGGGCCGCCCGCACCCGCCGGGCGATGCCCGCCGCGTCACGACGGGCTAGCTCGTCCTCGCACAGGGCCTGGAGGAACTCGACGTGGCCGAGCTCGCCGGCGTCGGCCTGGGCGAGGCGGGCCTCCAAGGTGTCGAGCATCCCCGACAGCGCCAGGGCCCGCAGGGTCGTCTCCAGCTGGTGCGGCCTCACTGGGCGCTCACGCCCTGGAGGTCTTGTCCCTGTAGCAGGCCCTCGAGGTCTACGTCTACTGCGTCGTCGAGGCCGCCGAACAGGTCCAGCGGGCCGTGGAGGTGCGCAGGCACGTCGGGCAGCGCCGGCTCCTGTGCCCCTTCGTCCTCGGTCCCGGCGACCAGGATGCCCTTGACCGTGCGGTACTCGGGGTCGCCGATGTCGAGCGCACGCCGGCAAGCAGCGTCGAGGCGCTCGGCCCCGTGCTTGTCGGCCATGGCGCAGCCGGTACAGGGCGTTGACCTCGAGCAGTCCCTCCACCACAGCTTTCACGTGCTCGCCCAGCTCACCGGCGCGCTTCAGGCACCATTGCGGGGTGCGCATGAAGAACGCCACCTTCTCGGGCGGGAAATCGGCCCAGTCGGTCTGCCTGCCCTTGTCGATGCGTGCCCAGGTCTTGACCACCTGGGCGTCCTGGTAGAGCTCGACCGTCCGGTCTCCGTCGCGTGCGTCGAGGTGCTGGCCGATGAAGCGCCACGGCACCGTGTAGATGGCCTTGCCGACCCTGGCATAGCAGTCGGGCCCGATCTTGGGGCGGCTCCACGTCGCCAGCTCGAAAGGCGACGACGGCAGGCCAAGCAGCGCCGGTGCCTCCAGCGCCCGGAACACCGACAGCGGCGACGCCCCGTCGAGCGAGCGGTGCGAGCGCTGTCCTGCGACCTCGGTGCACCAAACCAGCGCCCCCCGCTGCATGCCGGTGACGTCGGCCCAGTCGCGCCCGCGCCACATCGAGTCCCTGACATATGGCATTTCGCGCTCCACCCGAGGTTTGTCCTTGGGCTTCAAGGACCTTGCCGGGTCGACGAGGCAGCGATAATGGGCGGCGAGCTCGGCGTACGAACGGTTCAACAGCGGGTCGTAGATGTCAGGTCTTATTACACCGGTCTTCAGGTTGTCGCTGACGAGCCGGCGCGGGGCACCGCCGAAGAAGGCGAAGGCCTCGACATGGCACGCGGTCCAGGTGCGCTGGTCCATGCTGAGCACCGGCCGCACGAACATGTGGCGGCTGCACGCCAGCACCATGACGAAGGCCCACACCCGCCGGGCCCGCTCGGCGAGCCGGTCGGACCATGTGCCGAGATAGCCGTAGTCCACCTGGCCCTCCTCGCCCGCGGGGACCTCGGGGCGTGGTGGGGTGGCGATGTTGCGCAGGTTCTCCTCGGGGAACTCCCGCCAAACGTAGCGACGGAAGCTGGAGATGCCCACCTTGAGGCCGTGCTCGTCGCGCAGGCGCTGGTGCACGGTCGTGGCCGTGTTGGTCTTGAGCATCTGTTCGATCTCGGAGCGGTGTGCGTCGATGGTGGCGTGCGTGAGGCTGCGCTGGCGGGGGTCGACGAGCTTGGGGAACCACCCGTGGGCGAGCTCGGCCCAGCGCTCCACCGACAGCTGCTCGCCGCCGGGCACATAGCCCTCGGACTCCGCCTTGGCGGTGTACTTGGCGACGGTGCCCCGGTCCACTCCGAGGCTCCTGGCCACATCGGTGTTCTTCCGACCGGCGTGCCAGTGCACGAGGATCTCGACGATGTCGATCACTGTGAAACTTCTCCTTGTCATTGGCGCTCCTCGCCTCAGTGGACGAGAACGCGACTAGTGGAACAAGGAGCCCGAGTGGTGGATCCCCCGCCTCAGAACTGCGGGATTACTTGAACGTCGGGGTGCTGGATAACTTGAACGGCACACCCTCGGAGCTGCTGGAATACTTGAACGCTGACA
>JBEKNX010000603.1:0-3190 GCA_049522375.1 Acidimicrobiales bacterium
GCCAGCCAATCGGGGTTCGTGTCACCGCCCCCTGGTACCGTCGTGGACACAGATTGGACACAAAGCCTTCGAGGGGCGTGTCCAGGTGGACACCGGGAGGGTTGGGGGCATGGCCGAGAACGTGGGCAGGCGAGGAGAGTCCTGGTTCTTCAGGGTCGACCTTCCGCCCGGTCCCGACGGCAAGCGACGGCAGAAACGGGTCGGCGGCTTTGCCACCGAGCGCGAAGCTCGCCGGGCCCTGGCACAGTCCAAGGTGGACATCGACACTGGCAGGCTGCGTTACGGGGCTCGGCGCACAGTGGCGGAGCTGGCGGCCGAGTGGCTGGAGGCGGTGCGCCCCAACCGGAAGGCGTCGACCTTCAGCAACTACGGCTGGCTGATGCGGGCCTATGTCGTGCCCCGGATCGGTCCTGCCCGGCTGGACCGCCTCACCCCCGCTGACGTCCAGAAGTTGTACTCCGACCTGCGCAGCTCCGGCGGCCAGGGTGGGAAGCCCTTGTCGGGCACCCAGGTCCACAACATCCATGGGGTCCTCCACAACGCCCTCAGCTATGCCGTGCGCATGGGTTACATGGCACGGAACCCGTCGGAGGCCATCGACAAGCCGCGCCAAGACACCGAGGAGCGACCGGTCTACACACCCGACCAGGTGCGCAGCTTCCTATTGGCTGCGGAGAGTGACCGACTCCGGGCGCTGTGGCACCTCGTGTTGGCGACAGGGCTACGGAGGGCCGAACTTGCCGGGCTGAGATGGCGAGATGTGGCGCTCGACCGGGCCCCGCCGGTGCTGGCCGTGCGAACGACGCGGACGACCGCTGGCCATGCGGTGGTCGAACACGACCCCAAGACCAAGTCGAGCAGGCGAGTGGTGCACCTAGACAGCGGGACGGTAGATATTCTCCGCCACCATCATGAGGCCATGGCTGTCGAAGCCGAAAAGCGCGGTGAGCTGACGGTTTCCGAGTATGTCTTTGTGGACGAATTTGGTGACCCGTACCATCCGGCGCAACTGACGCGTGACCTCCACTCGTTGCAACACCGAGCGGGGCTGCCGGAAATTACTCTTCATGACCTTCGGCATACTGCGGCGACGGTCGCCCTGCTTGCCGGGGTGCACCCCAAAGTGGTGAGCGAACGCCACGGTCATGCCTCCACTCAGATCACGCTCGACCGCTACAGCCATGTGATCGAGTCGATGCAAACCGCAGCGGCGGACGCCATTGGGCAGTTCTTGACGAGCTGATTAGCGTCAGCTTCCGCTTGTTGTGCGCCCCGGGACCGCGCTCGGTATGTCGTGGAGTCGGTCCGCAAAAAGTCGCCGAGCTCCAGCCCCGCTATCGGCTTCTACAACGTCGGGAAGAACTGACCACAAGGTCGGCTTTCTCACGCGGACCAGCTACAAGGTCCAGCAGCGTGTGGTCCGGGTGGCCAAGATCCAGACCCTCAAGCCCAGCACGGGCTCGTCCAAGGAGTAATCCCGCTGGGCGAACCCTGGGTCAGCACGGCCCTTCCTTCGCCGGTCTCCCCTCGGGCTCAGGCCGGTACTGGTAGTCGGCGTCGCTGAGCTGTTCGGCCACGAGGCCGCGGGCCCCGACCAGGCGGAGGTGGTCGAAGAAGGCGCCGAGCTCGTCGGCGGCCTTGTCGACACCGTCGCCGTACTGGTCGAGCAGCGCCAGGAGCATCTCTTTGCGGCGTTGGCGGTAGCTGTCCTGGCAAGCAGGGCTGGGTCGGCCGGTCAGGGCCTCCACGGTGCGGGCCGCGGCGGCGGGCTCGTCGATGCCCAACTGGCGCAGGCGGTCGTAGACCGGGCCGAGCTGGTCTTCACGCCCGAAGACGACCCCGTACAGCTCGCTCACGTAGTTGGAGGTGTGGTACAGCCGGCGGGTGTCCCCGGGCGGGGCGAGGAAGAACCACACCAGCGGGAGGTCGAAAGCCAGGGCAAAGGCGAGGATCTCATGGGCGTCGAACTCATGGGCGTCGAACTCCCGCCGCCGGTCCCCTTCGTAGGCGCGCTCGATGGCGGAGATGCTGGCCTGGGATTATTCAGTATTTACTCGCCTCGGTGGGACGCCGTTCTCCGGCCGAGCCGAGCCGGCTCCGGCGCGGCCAAGTCGGGCTCCGGAGGCAGTTCGGCAGAACAATCTGGGCGGTCCCGAGGTAGTTCCGGCCTCCGTGCCTAAATGGCTTCGCCCAATGCAAGGAGCACTCGCCTGGGCCGAGGGGATGGTCTCGCTCGGCGACGTGGAGGATCAAGCCAGCGCCTCGTCACGCCAAGGCTGGTGGCCGTATTGGTCGAGGTGGACGACCGTGCCGATGGCCTTGCGAGCCTTACGGCCGTAGTGGCCCTTCGGCCAGCCGAGGGTCACGATGCAGCACGGCTCCACGCTCAAGGGCAGCTTTAGGATCCGGCGAGCCACCGTGTTGGACCACAGCGGCATGGTGATGAGCGCACCGCCGAGGCCGACGGACCTCGCCGCCAGCAGGAGGTTCTGGACGCTGGGGTATACCGACCCGTAGTGGCTCGACGCGACGAATGGAGGGTTGGGGACGAAGGGCACTCGGGCACCGCCTCGTAGGCAGCACACGACAAGAACTGGGATCTCCTCGAAGTGCTCGACCTGCCATCGGACGGACTTCAGGATCTTGGTCGTCTGCTCGTCGGTCTTGACCAGCCGACCAAGCCCACCGTACAGCCTCCACGCCCGCCGGTATTGCGCTGCCAGCGACGCCTTGACGGCGTGGTCCTTCACGACTACGAACTCCCAGCTCTGGCCGTTCGAGGCAGTCGGCGCTTCCAGTGCCAACTCCAAACATCGCAGCACGATGCGGTCGTCGACCGGTCCAGGCTGGACCCGGCGAACCGCCCGCTGGGTGAGCATTGCTTCGGCCAGCGGCATATCCAGCCGGGCCTCTATCTCGCTGGGATCAGTGGTTGGAGCAAGGGCGTCGTCCATGCCAGAGTTTGGCTGAACCTCGGGTAACCGTCCAGCCAATCCGACAAGCGGCCGGGGATGGGCACGAACAGATCGGCGCCACGAATGAGCCGGTCCGCCCCGGTAGGGGCTGCGCCCATATCAGACGGCTCGGCGCTCGTGCGTCCCATCGGGTGCCCGCGCCATAATGCGCGGCCAGGTTACCGAGGCAGCAAGGGGAGTTCTCCGTATTCTGTCCCACAGTCGGAAACGCCCTT
>JBEKNX010000604.1:0-2753 GCA_049522375.1 Acidimicrobiales bacterium
GGAAGGCTCTGATCGCATGACTGTTGCCGGGGACGGCGTAGTAGGCGAGATGACCTCGCACCACGCTGCCGAGCCAGCGGCCCTGGTCGGGGATGGGTTCGTGCCGGCGTTGCTTGACCTGGTCTCTAACCTCGGCAAGCTTGGCCCGCATCCGTTTCGAGATAGTGGTGCGCTTGAGCTGGAAGCGCCCGGCCCTCGTTTTGGCGCATATGTGCGTGAACCCGAGGAAATCGAACGTCTCCGGCTTCCCGAGACCTCGCCTGGCTCTGCGCTCGGCGGCATGCCGCCCGAACTCGATGAGGCGCGTCTTGCCGGGGTGCAGCTCCAGGCCGAACTTGGCAAATCTTTGACGAAGCTCGTACAGGAACTGCTTGGCGTCACCCTGGTGCTCGAACCCAGCAACAAAGTCGTCGGCAAACCTCACGATGACAACATCGCCCCGTGCGTGCCGCCGCCTCCACTGCCGGGCCCACCGGTCGAAGACGTAGTGCAGGTACACATTCGCGAGCAGCGGCGATGCCGATGCCCCCTGTGGTGCCCCTACCTCCGTCGCCGACCAGTTCCCCTCTTCGATGACCCCTGCCTTGACCCATTTGCGGATGAGGCGCAATAAGCGCCGGTCCGCTATCCGGTGCTCGAGGAACCTCTCCAGCCAGCTGTGATCCAAGCTGGTGAAGAAGTCGCGGAGGTCCGCGTCGAGCACCCAGTTCACTTTCTTCCGCTTGACCCCGACCGACAGCGCGTCCAATGCGTCATGCGGGCTGCGCCCCGGCCGGAACCCATAGGAAAAGCCCAGGAAGTCCCCCTCGTAAATGGCGTTCAACACCTCGACGACAGCACGCTGGACGATCTTGTCCTCCAACGTGGCAATGCCGAGCGGTCGCTGCCGCCCGTCAGCCTTCGGGATGTACGTTCGCCGAGACGGGCTTGCCCGGTAGGCCCCGCTGTGCACCCGTTGGTGCAGGTTGGAGAGGTTGGGGTTGATCGCCCAGTAGGCCTCCCGGAGGCGGTCGAGGTCGACGTGGTGCAGCAGCGCTGTGAACCGCGCGTCCTTGTCCCTTCGTGCTACTTCCCGCACACGGTCCAGCGCACTTGGCGCGCCTTGCCCGGCTCTGGGTCCGGGGCGCGTTTTGCTGTCCGTGTTCCCCTTGGCCAGCCCCCTTTCCTCCACCGCCTCCGCGCTCTGGGCTTTGTTCGGCGGCTTCACAGGTATTACAGGGCTGTCCGACTTCCCGTCCTCGTGCATCTCAGGCGTGCGGCCTAGGCCTTCCCTGAGCGGCTCGCCCGGTGATGAGCCCGGCGGGCGAGGACGGGATCTCCCGGTTCTCGTGCATGGAGGTTCCACGCATGCCATGGTTCTCCGACCGCGCGGGGCCCGGCGTCAGCTTGCGGATAGCGCTGTCGCCGGTGTGGCCTTCCGCCCCTACGACGGCGTCGGCACCCCGGAGGTAGTGATTTCGCGGCTCAATAGCCCGGCCTGCGTGTGCCCCTGTCAACGCTTCGTCGTCGTCCTCACGGACGGCGGCGCATGACTCGGGGCCGTCGTGGTTCGCTACTCCTTCAACGTAGGGCTCTTGCATCCCCTGCTCCATGCCGGCTTATCCCGGCGCACCGTAGGTTCCTTCAAGAGCTACCAACTCAGAAGGAGGACCTACACCCGTGGCAGTACGAGTATCGCCCACTGAAGCCATCCGTGCACAGATCGACCAGCTGTTCGGCTCCGATGGCGACCTGCTTAGCGTGCTGGAGCAGGTCGCACGCCTGTCGGTGCGGCTCACGTTCCAAAGCGTCGTCGAAGAGGTCGTCTGCGACGAGCTCGGCCGTGACCGTTACGAGCGCCGCAGCGAAGAGTCACCGGAGGGCTACCGCAACGGCTGGCAGCCGCCCCGCACACTGAAGACCACGCTCGGGCCCGTCGAGCTGCAACGGCCCAAGCTCCGCCACGCCCATTCCGCGCTGTGCGACCAGCTCTTCGGCGTGAGCGTGACCAAGACCAACGCCCTGGAGACGCTCATCATCTCCTGCTGGGTGAGGGGGCTGTCGGACCGGGACATCGAGGCCATGCTGGCCGAGGTCTTCGGCGACGACGCCAAGGTCTCCAAGGCCACCGCCAGCCGGATCTGCCAGCGCCTGCGGGCCGAGTTCGACGCCTGGAGCAGGCGCGACCTGTCCCAGGTGAGGGTCGATTACCTCTACCTCGACGGGAGTTTTTTCAAGATGCACCCCAAGGCCAAGGCCGAACCGGTGCTGGCCGCTTGGGGCATCGATACCGACGGCCACGCCGTGTTCTTGGGCCTCGGGCCCGGTGCCAGCGAGTCGGCGGGGGCCTGGGGGAGCTTCCTGGACGACCTAAAAGACCGAGGCCTGCGCCCACCGTTGCTCGTCATCTCCGACGGTGGCAAGGGGCTATGCGCGGCCATAGAGACTTGCTTCCCCGACAGCCTGCACCAACGCTGCCTCGTGCACGCTTGTCGGAACCTGGTCGAAAAAGTGCCGCTGCATGCCCAGGGCGAGGTCAAACGCGACTACTGGGCCATCTTCGACGGCATCGAGGCCGAGGGTAAAGAGGCCGAAGCCGAAGCTCGCAAGCGAGCCAAGCGCTTCATCGCCCGCTGGCAGCCCCTGTACCCCTCGGCCGTGGCCTGCGTAGCCGACAACCTGGACGCCCTGGTCGTGCACTTGCGGTTCCCTAAAGAGCACCATAAACGCATCAGGCACTCCAACCTGATCGAACGGACCTTCGGCGAGACCCG
>JBEKNX010000605.1:0-2565 GCA_049522375.1 Acidimicrobiales bacterium
ACCCCGACCTTCTCTACGTCGACAGCCTCATCGGCCCGGACACGGTCAACACCATGCCGGACGCCACCGTGGCGGCCTTCATGGACCACGGCACCGTGGCCCGCACGGTAGACCAGGGAGTGGACCAGGCCCGGGCTGAGCTCGACGACCTGCACGAAGCGGGCATCGACATGAAGGACGTGTCGCACCGCCTGGAGGAGGAAGGAGTGGCCGCCTTTTCCAAGAGCTTCGACGAGCTGCTGCAGGCGCTCGAAGACAAAGCCAACGAGCACAGGGCCAACGAGCACAGGGCCAACGAGCACAGGGCCAACGAGCACAGGGCCAACGAGCACAGGGCGAACGAGCACAGGGCCTCGTTTTAGCCGTGACCACTACCGCGCTCCCGGTGAACGTCCTGGCCGAAGGCCTCGACACGGTCCGGCGCGCTCCCCCGGGAGTGCTGGTCGTCTTTGGGGCGTCGGGCGACCTGACGCACCGAAAGCTGTTGCCGGCCCTGGAGCGTTTGTCGCGCCGGCGCCTTTTGCCGGCCGCTTTCGCCGTGGTCGGGGTGGCCCGGACCGAGATGTCGGACGACGCCTTCCGGGACCTCATGATGAGCGCCGTCCCCGACGCCGGCCCGGGCTGGGCCGAGATCGTCAAGAACAGCACCTACATAACCGGCGAGTACTCCCACCCCGACACCTTCAGCGCCCTCCGGGGCCGGCTGAAGGACATCGAAGACACTCTCGGCACCGGGCCCAACCGCACCTATTACCTGGCCACCATCCCCGATGTTTTCGCCGAAGTGGCACGGGCACTGGGCAATGTCGGTCTCAACCATCCCGAACCGGGCGGCTCGGCCCGCCTCGTCATCGAGAAGCCCTTCGGCCGGGACCGCCAGACGGCGCGCGAGCTGGACGCGTCCCTGCACGAAGTCTTCGAAGAGGACCAGATCTACCGCATCGACCACTACCTGGGTAAGGAGACGGTCCAAAACGTCCTGGCCCTGCGCTTTGCCAACGCCATCTTCGAGCCGTTGTGGTCGCGCAATTACATAGACCACGTCCAGGTCACCGTGGCCGAGACGATCGGGGTCGAAAAGCGAGGCAGTTTCTACGAGAAAGCCGGCGCCTTGCGCGACATCGTGCAGAACCACGTCATGCAGGTGCTCTCGCTCACGCTCATGGAGCCGCCGGGGTCCATAGACGCCCAGGGCATCCGGGACGAGAAGGTCAAGGCCCTGCGCTCGGTGGTAGTGCCCAAACTGGCCGACGTCCCCAACGTGGCCGTGAGGGCGCAGTACGACAGCGGCTGGATCGAGGGCAATGCTGTCCCCGGCTACCGCCAGGAGGAAGGCGTAGACCCCAAGAGCCAGACCGAGACCTATGTGGCCCTCAAGCTCTCGGTCGACAACTGGCGCTGGGCAGGGGTTCCCATCTATATCCGCACAGGCAAGCGCCTGCCCAAGCGGTTGACCGAGGTCGCCCTCCAGTTCAAGGCCGTCCCCCACCTCGCCTTCCCCAAGGAGGCGGCCACCGGCCTCAACCCCAACGCCCTGGTGATGCGCATCCAGCCCGACGAGGGCGTGACCCTGCGCTTCGGGGCCAAGGTGCCGGGCCAGGCGTTCATGGTGCGCGACGTCCTGATGGACTTCTCCTACGGCGCCGCCTTCCTGGAGGAGCCGCCCGATGCCTACGAGCGCCTCCTCCTCGACGCCATGGTCGGGGACCCGACGTTGTTCATACGCAGCGACGAGGTGGACACGGCCTGGGGCGTGGTGCAGCCTCTGCTGGGCTCCTGGGCGGGCGGCGACGCGCCCCTTTCGGGCTACGCCTCGGGCTCGTGGGGGCCCCGGGCGGCGGAGACGCTCATCGAACGGGACGGCCGGAAATGGCGCCCGCCATGAGCGCGGCCCCCCGCGACGGCGCCGCCGACCGGGGGAGCCCGGCCGGGACGGCGGGCCCGGGGACGCTGGTCATGGTGATAGACGCCGACGATGACCCCGAGGAGAGCGTCACGTCGTTCCGCTCCCTGGGGGGCCACCACCCCTGCCGGGTGGTGGTACTGCGCCCCGACCCCGACAGCACGCCGGCCATCGACGCCCGGGCCTGCCTGTGGCGGGCCCAGCCGGCCGGGGGCGACGAGGACCACCCCGTCTTCTTCGAAGAGATCCACCTGCGCATCGGCGGGCAGGCCGCCTCCCACCTGGCCTCGATCGTGGGCCCGTTCGTGCTGGCCGACCTCCCTGTGGTCATGTGGTTCCCGCAACTGCTCCCCGACCCGGCCGACCCCCTGCTACGGCTGGCTTCGGCGGTGGTGGTCGACACCCGCTCGATCGGCCCCGGTCCCGAGGCCATAGGCCACTCCTACCGGGCCCTGCTCGAGCTGGCCAACCACCAGCCCGTCGTGGACCTGTCCTGGGTCCGCCTGCAACCGTGGCGCGAGCTGCTGGCCGGCTTGTTCGAGCCCGAGCACAACCGTGAGTTCCTCCCCGGGGTACAGCTGGCCTCGGTCCGGGGCAAGCTCGGGCCTCGCCATATGCTCGGGGGCTGGCTGCTGTCGCAGCTCGACCTGCGCTCCCGGGAG
>JBEKNX010000606.1:0-3202 GCA_049522375.1 Acidimicrobiales bacterium
TGTCAACGGCCAGTTCAAAGTCCCCATTGGTGGCCAGGTAAAAGTCCCCACCCCGTCGGGTGTTGGGACCTACTTGGGCTTGGGGCCACCTCCTCTCCGACGGGCCTCCCGCATGCGGAACGACTCCCCGTCGGTGACGACGACGATGCTGTGATGGATGAGCCGGTCGAGCAGTGAGACGGCCGTGGTCTCGTTGGGCAGGAAGTGGCCCCAGTCCTCGAAGGGCCAATGGCTGGCGATGGCCAGGGACCGGCGTTCGTAGGCGGCGGCGACGAAGCGGAACAGCAACTGGGCGCCGGTGTCGTCGAGCGGGGCGAAGCCTATTTCGTCACAGATGACCAAGTCCGCCCGCAAGATGGACTCGATCACCTTGCCCACCGAGTTGTCTGCCAGGCCCCGGTAGAGCCAGTCGACAAGCTCGACGGCGACGAAGTAGCGGACCTTGTAGCCGGCATCGACCGCGGCGTGACCGAGGGCCACCAGGCAGTGGCTCTTGCCCGTGCCCGGCGGGCCCACGAAGCACGGGTTCTCTTTGGCCCTCACCCATTCCAAGCTGGCCAGGTAGTCGAGCGTGGCCCGGGGTATGGAAGACGCCGAAAAGTCGAAGTCGTCCAACGACTTTTTGACCGGGAAGTTGGCCGCCTTCAGCCGGGCGGCAGCGTTGGAGGCGTCGCGGGAGGCGACCTCGGCCTCGATGAGGCTGGCCAAGAAGTCCTCGGGCGACCAGCGCTGGGTCTTGGCCGTGAGCATCAGCTCGGGGGCCAGCCGGCGCACCGTCGACAACTTGAGGCGGCGCAGGCCGGCCTCGAGCTCGGCGGACAGGGGCGGGGGGGTGGTGGTCATGATGCCGTGGCCTTATCGCATGCCGTGGCCTTATCGCTGGCGTAGGCGGAGAGCGATCGCGTCGGGACCTTGGGCAGGTCGAGCACCAGGGCCTCGCCCGCCCGGGCGGGCCGGGGCAGGCCCTTGCCGGCAGCCAGTATGGAGCGCACGTCGGACGCCTTGTAGCGGCAGAACTCGGTCGCCCGGGCCATCGCCGCCACCAGTGCTTCGCGGCCGTGGGCCGGCTCCAGGGCCACCAGCTCCTCGAGTTCGCTGGCCAACCTGGTCACCCCGGCGGCGGCCGCCGCCTTGATGAAGGCCTCACCCACTTCGCCCAGGTCGCAGATGGCCCGCTCGGCGTCGGTGCGGGGGCGAGGCTTGCGTCGTGGCGGACGGCGGGCCCCGCCGTAGTGCTCGTCCTTTATGGACGCCTCACCGGGGGCGACCAGGTCGTGGGTGGCCACGACCTCGCCGAAGTGCAGGAGCCGGACCTCGGTCCCCAGCACCTGGACCTGGACGGTCCGGCCGATCAGCTTGTCGGGCACCGAGTAGCGGCCCCCACCAAAGCGCACCACGGCCAGGCGGTCGACCTTGCGCGAGATGGCCGGAGAGAACGACGGGCGCAGCGACGGCAGCGGCCCCATCAGGTGGCGCTCAGCCTCCAGGCGCTGCGCCGGCACGGCGAAGGTCTCGGCATGGCGCCGGCCGTTCACCTCGTCACACCAGGCCCGGGCCGCCTCGTTGGCACGTACGAGGTCGGTGCCGACCAGGTCCTCGGGCACGACCAGGTCGGACTTGGCATAGCCCACCAGGTGTTCGACGATCCCCTTCGATTCGGGATCGTGGCCCTCACAGAAATCGGGACGGAACCCGTAGTGCAGGGCGAAACGGACATAGGCCGGCGTGGGCACCACGACGTTGGCGACGACGCCGCCCTTCAGGCAGCCCATGCGGTCGGCGAGGACCACCTTGGGCACCGCTCCCAGGGCCTCGAAACAACGGGCCAGCATCTCAAAGGTCGTGGCCGCCTTCTCGTCGGTGGCAAAACGCACGAAACGCCATCACGGCGCAGAAGATGTGCAGGCCCGCCTCGGTGCCCCAGTCAATGGCGAGCACCTCGCCGGGTGCCCACGCCCCCGGACGGCGCCCCCGGTGGTTATCGGCCCGCCAGGCCCGTTTGGCCCGGGCCACCAGGCGCCTGAAGTTGCGGGCCGAGCCGGCATAACCGGCCGCTTGGGCCTCAGGCAGCAGGCGCTTGGCCGATATGCGGGCTGAGGTCTTGGCCACCCGGCCAGCCACGACGTCGCTGACGACGTCGAAGTTGTGCTGGCGAGCGGCCCTTCTTGGGCTCGGGGCGGACCGGCGGAGCACGGCCGCCTTGACTGTTTTGTGGTCGACGCCGCAGATGGCGGCGGCTCCCCGGAAACTGCCCAGGTCGTTATAGGCAGCGATGATGTCCATGCGTTCCCTCTCAGACTTCAATGGAGTGTCCTCCGGGTGGTCGGTGCGGATTGGCTACCGACACCGTGACCGCCCGGAGGGCCAGGTTTGGTGGATGCTCAGAGAGGGGTGGGGACTTTTACTTGGCCACGCGCGGGGACATCGACTTGGCCACACGTGGGGATTTTTTCATGGCCACGGACAGGCCGAGCCCTTGGCCTGCCAGGCGGAGGCGTTCGCCCGCACTCCCTTTCGGGCCCACGATCGGGTGGTGGTGGTCGGCCTGGGTTACATGGGCCTCGGGTTCTTGCAGCTGGCCCATCTAACGGATCCTTCGGCCCTCATAGGTGTTGACCTGATCGAAGGCAGGCGTAACCTGGCCCTTGCCCTCGGCGCTACCGAGACCTGTCACCCTGACCAAGTTCCCGAA
The DNA here is from genome assembly GCA_049522375.1 of Acidimicrobiales bacterium. Lineage (GTDB taxonomy): Bacteria > Actinomycetota > Acidimicrobiia > Acidimicrobiales > Palsa-688 > Fen-671. The sequence continues at coordinate 2,693 of JBEKNX010000606.1, forward strand.
GGGTACCGGTCGAGCGCGAACACCACTCTCCCGCTCGACGGGCGCTGCAATGTCGTGGTCGAGGCGACCGGCTCGGCCAAGGGGCTCGCGCTGGCCAGCGAGCTCGCCGCTAGCCCGGCTTGAGAAACCTCTTCTCGACGTTTGAGGCAAGTTTTGGGTCAAACCGCAGGGGCTTCGCTGTATTAGAGAGGCCAGTTCACGCTCGTAGCTGCGCCAGGCTTGGTGAGGGGAGGAGGTGGCGGGGGCTGAGGGCGCGCCAGCTCGGCCAGTTCAGTGAAAGCAGGGGCGGCGAGGTGTTGGGTGAAGAAGGCTGCCAGGCGCAGGCCGTGGGCGGTGGCTCGGTAGGTGTTGGTGCCCGGCAGGCGCTCGATGAAGCCTTTGAGGCGCAGGCGGCGTAGGTCGTAGGTGGCCTGGGCAGGGCTGTAAGTGGGTTGCCAGAGCGCGGCCATCTTGGCTCGCAGGCGCCGGTTGGTGAGGCCGGCGAAGACGTGGGCGAAAGACGCCACCGAG
>JBEKNX010000607.1:0-2636 GCA_049522375.1 Acidimicrobiales bacterium
ATCCAAATAGCAGGTCGACGGCAGGCCCCTCGCCATTATCCCCCGGCGCAACGCGAACTCGGCGGCCAAGGTGTCCTCGGTATGGCTCCAGCGGTGCCCGGGGACAAGCCTGGAGCAGTCGTCGATGAAGGCGAACAAGATGGCCTTCTTGCCGCCGACGACCGGGCCGTGCAGCGCATCGCCGGTCCACAGCTCGTTCGGGTAGTCGGCCTGGAAGCGCCCGAAGGCGACGTTGGCGCCGGTGAGGGCGGCCCGGCTGAGCCCGAGCACCTTGAAGTGGCGCTCCAGGGTCCGGGGGTGGGGCGACCAGCCCTGGGCTACCCGGAGCACCTCGGCTATGTGGGCGCCGCTCCGGGCGGGGTCCTCTTTTCGCAGCTTGCAGGCAAGCTCGAGGGCTTCGGGCGGCGTGCGCGGCTCGACCTTTCGCGGCCCGGGCCGAAGGGCGGCATAACCGCCTTTGCGGTAGGCACGCACCCAGCGGTCGATCGTCTGGCGGGAGACCTGGACTTCCTGCCCGCTCGGGGCGGCGTGGGCCTGGGCGGCCAGGGCGCGCACGAGCAGGCCCCGTTTGGCTTTGCTGAGCCCCTCGTCGGCCGCGGCGCGGATTATCCCGTAGCGGAACAGGGCGATGTCTTCTGAGCGGTCCATCCTGCCTCCTTTTGCAATTGGTGAAAGCCGCTCGAAGAAGCGTCGCCGCTCAGGGCGGGGCCGGGTAGGGCCAGGTCGTGTTGGCGAGCAGCCCGCCCGCGGTCATGCGGCTCGCCCAGGACCACACGGGCTTCGGCCCGAAGCAAAGGCTCGCCGCCCTGGCGGCCAGCGCCACCGCTTCGACGGCGTCGGAAAAGCCCGAGCCCCACGAGGCCACCTCGTGCAAACGCGCGTCGAGGGCCAAGGCCCAGGCAAGGAAGTGCCGGGACAGCTCAGCGGCCCGGCAGCCCAAACGGGCGAACCAGTTGCGCACGGTCTCACGGGCCCGGCCGACACGCGCAGCGACCGTCCGCTGGCCCGACCCTGTGGCCTTGGCGAAAAGGGCCTCTCCGATCAGGGTTGCCTCGTCAACCCTGCGGGCGAAGAAACGCTCAGCGAGCAGGACAGACGTCTTGTTGCAACCACAGCAGTGCCCCCTTCGCGGCTGGTGGCGCTCCACCCCGACGACCAGGCGGGTCGTCCGCAACCTGGCCGAGCCCCAGGGCCGCAGCTCACCCTGGCAGTGCGGGCAGGACAGCTTCCCCGAACGCAGGTCCGCTTCGACAACCTCTGGCTCGTTCCCTACGATGAGGACCACGGTGCCCTCCGGGCATCACAGAGGGCCCCTTCGTTTCTCCGGCTAAGAGGTTGGCGAGGGGGCCCTTGCTTATGGACCTCCTCAGGTTGCCGCTCCCATCAGCGACAATGCAACCACGCCTTGTCTTCAGACCGTCCTCAACGCGGCGGCCGTTCCAGCACCATCGCGTGACCAACGAGCGTGTCGTTCAACACCAGCAAATCATGAGCCGAAGAGTCACAAATGCTCGAACACTCTCAATACAACCGTGCGCACTGAGATCCAACCTCGCCGCGGGCCGATCTCCAACAGTGCATACAGAGCGAGAGCCGGTAGCAGCAACTATTAGCCCAAGGGGCCCGCCAGGAACCACAGTCCGAGTGGCCCAGAGCGTAAGAAATGCCGCGGCGCCGGCCGCCACCCCGGGAAGGGGTCGCAGAGACCGAAGAAAGTGTGGGATAGGCGTACCAAGGCTTCTGCGGGCGAGAGGCACCAGAAGAAGACATCCGACTACCATTCCCCCCACCGTCCCACCGACTACTCCAAAGAGACCTAGGAACACTAGTGGGATTGTTAGCACCACGTTTAGGATCATTGCAATGACTCCATAGCGAGCTTCGGCACCAGGTTTGCCAATGGCGTTGAGGTACAACGTGAGCGGCCCGGTGCACATGTTGATAGCGTGGCCTATGAGTAGCACACTCGCCACTAGGCCTGCGACACGGTATGGAGCTCCCAGCCACGCCTCCGTGGCGTAGTACACCGCTCCCAGAGCGACGGCGAAATAGCCTGTTACGGCCACCATCCACACGCCTTGGAGTTGTATGAAACGACGCCTTGCTGCCTCCTCGCCCTCGCGCCCATAGACGTAAGTGATGTCATTGCCCATCGGAACCAACGCGTTAGAGAGGACGCCACGGAGCTGCAGCGCAAGATTCGCGCCCGTAGTGTATAGACCGACGGTGCGAAGGGGAAGCACGGCCGCGATCACGAATACATCAACCTGATTGTTGACCAGGTTTGTTATCCCGAAGAGTTGGCGCCGCACGCTAAATGCAAACATTTCTCGGAGGTCGCGTAGGGGAACGAGCCTGATACCGAACAGATTGAGACGAGTCAGCGTAACCGGCGCTACTACGAGGATCACTACTAACTGCTGGCCTACGATTGCGACGCCGAGGCCCTTGAGTCCCGCGCCGGAAAGCGTAGCGTAAACGGCACCACAAGCCCAAAATAGTGACCCGACGCCGCCAGCTATACTGGCAAGCGCATAACGGTGGTGAGCTTGTACAAGTGCAATAAGCACAGATTGGACAAGTGCCGTGGTGACGATGATTCCAAGGATTCGGACTAGAAACGTCGCCTGCGACTG
>JBEKNX010000608.1:0-2589 GCA_049522375.1 Acidimicrobiales bacterium
GCCCAAGGGTTGACAGGGGTCATCACTCGGGACGATCATCAGTCCTGGCCGGACGGTGCGGGCTGAAGGTGGTCCCATGCTGTTGGCAAAGGGGTGGTCCCATCCCGGTGGCAAGCGACAGGCGCACAGTACCTCCGGCGTCACCGCCAGCTGACGGACACGCGCTCGGGGTCGAACGTGTTGCCTCGGCGGGCGCCATCGTATCCGCCGGCGACGTGAATCGCGGCCGGGGAGGGCGTTTGGCGCCCTGGTAAGATTGGGGCAAGAGCAGCACGGAGAAGGTCGTCGAGGGGTCAGCAGTCGCCTGGTGGCGGGGTCAGCGCCGCAGTGCTCGTGCGATAAGCGTGCCCGTTACGGGGAGTCGGCACGTGGGCGAAGGACTTATGGATTGGGACAGCGCGGCGTCGTTTCTCGGCGTCAAGCCCCGCACCGTGAAACAGTTGTGGACGGAGCGCCGCCTCGTCGGCGTGCGCGTCGGGCGCCTGGTGCGTTTCCGGCGCTCGGACCTGGAGGCGTTCGTCGAGCGGAACTCGGGGGTGCGTCCCTAGGCCTGACGTGCTGCGCCTATCGGCGTAGGCTTCGCCGCCAGCCCGGCGAGCGCGTCGGCGAGCGCCCTGCTGCGCTCCTCGGTCGCGTGTTGGTACCGGAGCGCCGCCCTTGGGTTCGCGTGCCCGCCCTGCGCCATGAGCTCGGCAGTGGTCGCCCCGGTGGTTGCGGCCCATGTGAGGCCCGAGTGGCGCAGGTCGTGCATGTGGAGGTCGGGCCGACCGGCCGCCTTGCGCGTGGCGTCCCAGGCGCGCTGGAGGTTGCGCGGCGAGACCGGCGTTCCGTTCGCCGTCCCGAACAGCCAGGCGTCTGGCCCCGATCCGACGAACCGGTCGAGGTGCTCGACGAGCAGCGGTAGGACGTTCTCCGGCACGAACAGCGTGCGTCTGCCCGCCTCGGTCTTGGGCGGGCCGATCTGCGCCTTGCCGCCCATCGGCGGGACGTACGCCTGCTCGACCGTGACCGTGCCCTTGAGCGGGTTGACGTGGCGGCGCTGCAGCCCGAGCACCTCGCCTCGCCTCAGCGAGCACCAGGACTCCAGCGCGAACGCGGCGCGGAACCGTTCGGGCGCGGCCGCCAGCACGGCGGCCACCTCGGCGACGCTGGCCGTCGGGCGCTCGGCCGAGCGGACGCTGCCGGCGCCCTTGACCGTGCACGGCGACTTCGCCAGCATCCCGTCCGCGACGGCGGTGTTGAGCACGGCCCGCAGCAGGCGGTAGGAGTCGTCGGCCTGCGTCGCCAGGTCGCGGTACCAGGAGCGCACGGCGGCCGGCGACAGCTGCGCGAGCCGCTGCCCGCCGAGCACGGGCAGGACGTGGTTCCGCAGCAGGTGGTCGTACTTGGCCGCCGTCGTCGGGCGCAGCCCCCGGCGCCGCTCGTCGAGCCAGGCGGTCGCGTACTCGGCCAGCGTCCTCCTGGCCGGCTCGGGTGCCACCCAGGCGCCGCGCTGCAGGTCCGCGCTGACGGTGGCGAGCCAGGCGTCCGCCTGCGCCTTGGTCGCGAACGTACCGGCCGGCCGGTCCGGCGTCTTCGGCGCCGTGCGGTTGACGCCGTCCAGGACGTAGTACGCCTGCCACCTGCCCGACGCCAGTTGCCTCGTGCCGCCGAAGCTGCTTCTCGTCGCCCTCTTCCTGGCCATGACCTGCCCCTTTCTGTGCTGCCTGAGCCTAACCTTAGCACGGCGTGCAGCTTCGTGCAACTCACAACCTGTAGCGGGTTGTGTTCTGGTGTATCGTGCCGTAGTCAAACGTGCTGGTCAGAGACACTTTTCTCCCGGCGACGTGCGCCACGCCTAACCTTGCTAAGGTTGGGGTCGCGGGTTCGAATCCCGTCGTCCGCTCCAGCCAGTAAAAGTCCTGGTGGGAGGGGTTGGGCGGGGAGCTGGAAGTCGGCGAGCTGGCTGGCGTGCCTACTGCGTGCCTGTAACTCCCAGCCGTGCCTACAGCGTGCCTACAAAATTGGGGATGCCGGCGGTCGCCAAAGCAAGCGCCCTACCCGGGCGAGCTCGGCGTCGACCGAGCGGCGCTCACACGGTTCGCTGCTATGAAGGCGTCGAGGTCTCCCTTCGTGAACCTGACGCAGCGACCGACCTTGATAGCGGCGAGCTGGCGCCTGGCCCACAGCTCGCGGACATGTCTGGGCGTCGTGCATAGGTAAGCCGCCGCCGCCTCGTAGTCGAGGAGGCTGTCGTACCCCTCGCCCTCGTCATGCTCGGGCAGTACGCCGCGCTTCTGCCTGGTCATCTTGACCGGTAGCGGCTCTTCGTCAACCCCTTCCTCGGGCGCTCTGTTCCGTCGCATGCTTACCTCCGGTGTCGGGGCCGCGGGGTTCGGGGCCTCCGACTCCTGGGGGCGAGCTGGCGATTTCTCGGGGGGCGGCGGGCGCCGGAGAGCTGCCGCAGTGCGCGGGACACGGTCTGTCGCTTAGTGGTCGTCCGCGGAAGTTCGTTGATGGTCCGGGCCTGGTGAGACGACCGGGGAGATGCCAGTAGTCGGCCCGCGCGGGCCGTAGTGTCGGAGGGGTGAAGGTCCCCGACTCGACGAA